>JBDTCP010000180.1:0-9036 GCA_039923555.1 Nitrobacter sp. | reverse complement strand
GATCCGTTGGCCTCGGGCGGTCTGCCGATCGCGCTCGGCGAAGCCACCAAGACGGTTCCCTTCGTCATGGACGGCCGCAAGCGCTACCGCTTTACGGTGCAATGGGGCGAGGAACGCGATACCGACGATACCGAGGGCCGGGTCACAGCGACCAGCGAGAGCCGCCCCGCTGCCGACGCCGTCCGGGCGTTGCTGCCGCGCTTCACCGGCGTGATCGAACAGATTCCGCCGCAATATTCCGCGATCAAGATCCAGGGCGAACGGGCCTACGACCTTGCCCGCGACGGCGAGACCGTCGTCCTGCAGCCGCGACCGGTCGAGATTCACCATTTAGCCCTTGTCGAACACACAGACGACGGCCGGTCCGCGTTCGAGGCCGAGTGCGGCAAGGGAACCTATGTGCGGGCGCTGGCCCGGGATATCGGCCGGATTCTCGGCTGTTACGGCCATATCAGCGCGCTGCGGCGGACGCTGGTCGGCCCATTCGACGAAGCCGACATGATTCCGCTGGAAGAATTGGAGACTTTATGTAATAGAGCCGCGTCCGGTGAGGGAAACCTCGCCGACGCGCTTTTGCCCGTTGAGACCGCGCTGGACGACATCCCGGCGCTGGCCGTCACTCGGGCTGATGCGGCAAGGCTCCATCGGGGCCAGGCCGTCTTGTTGCGCGGACGGGATGCGCCCCAGAGTAGCGGCACAGTCTATGTCACGGTGGCGGGCCGATTGTTGGCCCTCGCCGAACTAGGGCATGGCGAACTCATCCCCAAGCGCGTGTTCAACCTGACCGGGCTGACAGCCAGTTCCGGTCGCAACGAAAGAGTTTGACGATGTCGATTACCGCCGAACGCAAAGCGGAAGTCATCAAGACCAATGCCCGCAAGTCGGGCGATACCGGTTCGCCGGAGGTTCAGGTCGCGATCCTGTCGGAACGCATCGCCAACCTCACGAACCATTTCAAAAGCCACACCAAGGACAATCACTCGCGTCGTGGTCTTTTGAAGCTCGTCTCCACGCGTCGTTCCCTTCTCGATTACATCAAAAAGAAGGACGAGGCGCGTTACAAGGCTCTGCTCGAAAAGCACAACATTCGCCGCTGAGCAAAGTCCGCGCGCATCCGTGAGCGCTATGATGCGTGGGCGTCAATGTCCACGCGAGGCGTGATCTGCGAAAAGCGAAAATTTCCGGTTTCTGGAAACAGATCATACCCAAGCAGAGCGTGTCCAGCAGCAATCCGGCGGCTGGGCGATGACGGGTCAAATGCCCGTACCATCGGAAGGATGGACGCCATTCAAGACTTGAAGACCATGGCAGGATCGCCGGACCCCGACACCGCAACAGTCGTTGTGGCCCGTGTCCCGCAATCTTGCGCATGGTTTTTGCGTTCTGGTGTCTGTTTTTTCGTGAACCCATGAAAGACAAATCAATGTTCAACAAGCATTCAGTCGAGATCGACTGGGGCGGGCGTCCGCTCAAACTCGAAACCGGCAAGATCGCCCGCCAGGCCGACGGTGCCGTCGTGGCCACCTACGGCGAGACCGTCGTGCTCGCCACCGTCGTCGCCGCGAAGACGCCGCGCGAGGGGCTCGACTTCCTGCCGCTCACCGTCGACTATCAGGAGAAGACCTACGCTGCGGGCCGCATTCCCGGCAGCTACTTCAAGCGCGAAGGACGCCCGAGCGAAAAGGAAACGCTGGTTTCCCGCCTGATCGACCGCCCGATCCGCCCGCTGTTCGCCAGCGGCTGGCGCAACGAAACCCAGGTCATCGTCACCGTGCTGTCGCACGACATGGAAAACGATCCCGACATCGTCGCGATGGTGGCCGCGTCCGCGGCACTGACGCTGTCCGGCGCACCGTTCAGGGGTCCGATCGGCGCCGGCCGCGTCGGCTTCATCAACGATGAGTATGTTCTCAATCCGACGCTCGACGAAATGGCGGACACCCAGCTTGAGCTGGTTGTCGCCGGCACCGCGGACGCCGTGCTGATGGTCGAGTCCGAAGCCAAGGAGCTGAGCGAAGACATCATGCTCGGCGCCGTGATGTTCGGCCACCGACACTTCCAGCCGGTCATCAAGGCTATTATCGAACTCGCCGAGAAGGCCGCAAAGGAGCCGCGTGAAGTCAGCCATGTCGACGACAGCGCGATCGAAAAGGAAATGCTCGGCTTGATCGAAGGCGAACTGCGTCCGGCCTACGCCATTGCCGACAAGCAGCAGCGCCAGAGTGCCGTTGCCGCCGCGAAGGCCAAGGTCATCGCGCATTACTTCCCGGAAGGTCAGGAGCCGAAATACGACAAGCTCCGCATCGCCGGCGTGTTCAAGCACCTCGAAGCCAAGATCGTCCGCTGGAACATTCTCGATACCGGCAAACGTATCGACGGCCGCGATTCAAAGACCGTCCGCAGCATCATCGCCGAAGTCGGCGTGCTGCCTCGCGCCCACGGCTCGGCATTGTTCACCCGCGGTGAGACCCAGGCGATGGTGGTGACCACGCTTGGCACCGGCGAGGACGAGCAATACGTCGATGCGCTGTCGGGAACGTACAAGGAAACGTTCCTGCTGCACTACAACTTCCCTCCCTACTCGGTCGGCGAGACCGGACGCCTCGGCAGCACCAAGCGCCGCGAGATCGGCCACGGCAAACTGGCGTGGCGTGCGATCCATCCCGTGCTGCCGCCGCACCACGAATTCCCCTACACCATCCGCGTGGTGTCGGAGATCACTGAATCGAACGGCTCGTCGTCGATGGCCTCGGTCTGCGGCGCTTCGCTGTCGCTGATGGATGCGGGTGTTCCGCTGAAGCGGCCGACGGCCGGCATCGCCATGGGCCTCATTCTTGAGGACAAGCGCTACGCCGTACTGTCGGACATTCTCGGCGACGAGGATCATCTCGGCGACATGGACTTCAAGGTGGCGGGCACCGATCAGGGCATCACCTCGCTGCAGATGGATATCAAGATCGCAGGGATCACCGAGGAGATCATGAAGGTCGCGCTTGGCCAGGCCAAGGACGGGCGCATCCACATCCTCGGCGAAATGGCGAAAGCCCTGACCAACGCCCGCGCCGAGCTCGGCGAATACGCGCCGCGCATCGAGACCTTCAAGATCCCGACCGACAAGATCCGCGAAGTCATCGGCACCGGCGGCAAGGTGATCCGCGAGATCGTCGAGAAGACCGGCGCCAAGGTCAATATCGACGACGACGGCACCGTGAAGGTGGCGTCGAACGACGGCGACGCGATGAAGGCCGCGATCAAGTGGATCAAGTCGATCGCCTCCGATCCGGAAGTCGGCCAGATCTACGAAGGCACCGTGGTCAAGGTGATGGAATTCGGCGCCTTCGTGAACTTCTTCGGCGCCAAGGACGGTCTCGTCCACATCAGCCAGCTTGCCGCCAACCGGGTGCAGAAGTCCTCGGATGTCGTCAAGGAAGGCGAAAAGGTCAAGGTCAAGCTGCTCGGCTTCGACGATCGCGGCAAGACGCGGCTGTCGATGAAGGCGGTCGACCAGCAGACCGGCGAGGATCTCGAGGCCACGCAGAAGACCGACGCGCCAGCCCAAGCGGCCGGCGAGTAATCGTCATCGGACTTCTCCAGGATTGCGAAAGGGCGGCTCTCAAGCCGCCCTTTTTTGTTGTCGTTTCACGGTCCGATCCGCTAGCGCGTATTTCGCAAAAGTGGATACCGGTTTTGCGATTAAAATACGCGTAAGTTATTGATTGAGAGCATTTTCGTGCGGCTGACAGGATTCCACTTGGCCGGAAAACGCTCGATGTCGTCGCCCGCGAAGGCGGACGATCCAGTATTCGGAGGCAACGAGACAGAACCACGAGGATGCAACGTACTGGATACTCCGCTTTCGCGGAGTATGACTTGGATTCGGTAAGCGTGTCTCGTCATGTTCCCACGCACCCCTTCACCACCTCGCCCAGCGCCGCGAAATCGGCCTTGCGCGGCGAGGTCTTGCGAAACGCCAGCCCGACGCTGCGTCCGGGTTGCGGCTCTTCCAGCCGCAAGAACTTGACGCGATCGTCGCGCCCCTCGACATCGGCGGCGATCTGCGGAATCAGCGTCACGCCGTAACCGCCGGCGACCATCTGCATCACGGTGGCGAGACTGGACGCGCCGAACGTCATGCCGGTGCTGCCCGGCGCCGGGGCCCGCGGGATCGTGGCGCAGAAAGCCAAAGCCTGATCGCGCAGGCAGTGGCCGTCTTCGAGCAGGATCAGGCGCGACTGATCGATGTCGCGTGCCGCCACGCGACGTTCGCAAAGCCGCGGATCGCTCGCCGGGACCGCCAGCAGGAACAGATCGTCGAACAGCTCCATGGTATCGATGTCAGGCTCGCCGAGCGGCAGCGCCAGCATGGCGGCGTCGAGTGCGCCTCCCTTGATCTCGTCGACGAGCAGCCGGGTCTGCGTCTCGCGCAGTTCGAGTTGCAAATCCGGGAATTGCGATTGCAACGCCGGCAGGATGCGCGGCAGCAGGTAGGGCGCGAGCGATGGGATGATGCCGAGGGTCAGGCGCCCCGTCAGCGGCCTGGCACGATGCCGGGCGAAATCGACGAGATCACGCGCCGACGCCAGCACGTCCTCGGCGCGGCGGGAAATCTCCCGGCCGATCTCGGTCAGCATCACCTCGCCCGGCCGCCGCTCCACCAGGGTGACGCCAAGAAATTGTTCCAGATCCCGGATCTGCATCGACAGCGCCGGCTGGGTGATGGCGCAGGACTCCGCGGCTCGTCCGAAATGGCCGTGGCGCGCGAGCGCGGCGAGGTAGCGGAGCTGTTTGAGCGTGATCATTACTGATAAGATAAACTTATCACAACGAGAAGACAATACGACTGGACCTGATGTCGGATGTCTTCCAAACTCACCTCATCCTCGCGTTGCCGGAGGACTGCGGCCTTGGCTGACCAAACCCTATGGAGCAACGGCGTAGGCGCGCCCGAACGGGCGGGTGCCGGCCTGCGTTGAGTCTCCATTGGGGTAGCCCGCGGCTTCGGAGCCGCCATGGCAGCCGTTCGGCAACGCGACAGCACAGCATCGGAGACAATCATGGACGCAAAGACTGACGACAAGGGCGCGGGCAAATGCCCCTTCACCGGCAGCCGCGGACATGGCAATCGCGACTGGTGGCCGGAGCAACTGGACGTTCAGGTCCTCCATCACAACTCCACCCTGTCCGACCCGATGGGCGAGGCGTTCGACTACGCCAAGGAATTCAAGAGCCTCGATCTCAACGCCGTCATCGCCGACCTGAGGGCGTTGATGACGGATTCGCAGGACTGGTGGCCGGCCGATTTCGGTCACTATGGCGGACTGATGGTGCGTCTGGCGTGGCACAGCGCCGGCACCTACCGCATCACCGACGGTCGCGGCGGCGCCGGCGGCGGCCAGCAGCGCTTCGCGCCGCTGAACTCGTGGCCGGACAACGTGCTCCTCGACAGGGCGCGCCGCTTGTTGTGGCCGATCAAGCAGAAGTATGGCCGCAAGATTTCCTGGGCCGATCTCTACGTTCTCGCCGGCAACGCCGCGCTGGAATCCATGGGTTTCAAGACCTTCGGTTTCGCCGGCGGCCGGGCCGACGAATGGGAGCCGCAAGAACTGTTCTGGGGTCCGGAAGGTACGTGGCTGGGCGACGAGCGCTACAGCGGCGAACGCGAGCTTGCCGAACCGCTCGGCGCCGTGCAGATGGGCCTGATCTATGTCAATCCGGAAGGACCGAACGGCAAGCCAGACCCGGTGGCGGCGGCCAAGGACATCCGCGAAACCTTCTTCCGCATGGCGATGAATGACGAGGAGACCGTCGCGCTGATCGCCGGCGGCCATACTTTCGGCAAAACCCACGGCGCCGGCGATGCATCGCTGGTCGGCCCGGCGCCGGAAGCCGCCGCGCTCGAGGATCAGGGTCTCGGCTGGAAGAGCAAGTTCGGCACGGGCAAAGGATGCGATTCGATCGGCAGCGGTCTGGAAGTCACCTGGACGCAGACGCCGACCAAATGGGACAACAACTTCTTCGATACGCTGTTCAAGTTCGAATGGGAGCTGACCAAGAGCCCGGCCGGCGCTCACCAATGGCAGGCGAAAGACGCCCCCGCCATCACCCCGGACGCCCATGACACGTCGAAGAAGCATGTGCCGACCATGCTGACGACGGACCTGTCGTTGCGCTTCGATCCCGCCTACGGAAAAATCTCGAAGCGCTTCCACGAGAATCCGGACCAGTTCGCGGATGCATTCGCCCGCGCCTGGTTCAAGCTCACGCATCGCGATATGGGACCGCGCGAGCGTTATCTCGGCCCGCTGGTGCCGAAGGAAACGCTGATCTGGCAGGACCCGATCCCGGCCGTGAACCATGAACTGATCAACGACAAGGACATCGCTGACCTGAAGGCGAAGATTCTCGCCTCCGGTCTCAGCGTGCCGCAACTGGTCTCGGTCGCATGGGCCTCGGCCTCGACGTTCCGCGGCTCCGACAAACGCGGCGGCGCCAACGGCGCACGCATCCGTCTCGCGCCGCAGAAAGACTGGGAGGTCAATCAGCCGGCTCAGCTCAAGACCGTGCTCGACAAGCTCGAAGCGATTCAGAAGGGTTTTGGCAAGAAGGTCTCGCTCGCCGATCTGATCGTGCTCGGCGGCTCTGCTGCTGTCGAGATGGCCGCGAAGGATGCCGGAACCGACGTGAAGGTGCCGTTCGCGCCGGGGCGCATGGATGCCTCGCAGGAGCAGACCGACGTCGAATCCTTCACGCCGCTTGAACCCCGCGCCGACGGCTTCCGCAACTACATCAGCCACAGGCACCAGTTCATGGCGCCCGAGGAGGCGCTGGTGGATCGCGCGCAACTGCTGAAGCTGACCGGACCGGAGATGACGGTTCTCATCGGCGGCCTGCGCGTGCTCGGCGCCAATGCTGGAGACTCCAGGCATGGCGTCTTCACGAAGCAAGTCGGCACGCTGACGAACGACTTCTTTGTCAATCTGCTCACGATGGATACGGAATGGCAGCCGACCAGCGAAGGCGTGTACGAAGGTCGCGACCGCAAGACCGATGCCGTCCAATGGACCGGCACCCGCGTCGACCTGATCTTCGGCGCGCACTCCCAGCTCCGCGCGTTTGCGGAAGTGTATGCGTGCGCCGACGCAAAGGAAAAGTTCGCACACGACTTCGCCGCCGCATGGACCAAGGTGATGAACGCCGGCCGCTTCGACCTCGTCGACCACCATAAGGCCGCGGCGTAACGTGCTGTTGCACTCGAGGCGAAACGGCCGGGGATGTTCCCGGCCGTTTTGTTTGGTGAGAAAGCCTGTAGGGTGGGTTGAGCGCAGCGAAACCCACCCTACGCACTGATCTAATGCAGTTGAAACAGACTCCAGAAGAAAAGGATGACTGTTCGATGATGAAACTCTACTGGTCGCCGCGCTCGCGTTCGTTCACCGCGCTCTGGCTGCTGGAGGAAACCGGGCAGCCCTATGATCGGGTGCTGACCGACATCTCCACCGGCGCACAGAAGACGCCCGAGTTTCTCGCCATCAATCCGATGGGCAAGGTCCCGGCCCTGACGGACGGCGATCTCGCCATCGCCGAATCGGCTGCGATCTGCGCTTACGTCGCGGAGCGTTTTCCGGATGCGAAGCTGGCGCCACCGCTCGGCGACCCGCGCCGCGGCAAATATCTGCAATGGCTGTTCTTCGGGCCGAGCTGTATCGAGCCAGCGCTGATCCAGATCTTCACCAAGCTCGAGGTGCCATCGAGCACGGCGGCGTGGGGGCAATGCCACGCAGGTGTTCGATGTGCTCGACAAGGCACTGGAAAAGGGGCCGTGGATTCTCGGCAAGGATTTTTCGGCCGCCGATATCGTGATCGGATCGGGGCTGAACTTTGCCGTGCGGCAATTCAAGATGGTGCCGACGCGCCCAACATTTGACCGCTACATCGACGCCTGCATGGCGCGCCCGACATTCCAGCGCGCGGAAAAGATCGCGGCGGGCTGATCATCGCGATGAGCACTCGACCCACGCATCATGGAAAACTTTTGAATGATGGATTGCCGGGTCAAGCCCGGCAATGACAACTACTTGCCGTTGCTCATGCCATCGCTGCGCAACGCGTCCGGCTGCGGCATCGCGATGATGTTGTAGCCTGAATCGACGAAATGAATCTCGCCGGTGACGCCGCCCGACAAGTCCGACAACAAATAAAGCCCGGCGCCGCCGAGCTCGTCGAGACTAACGCCGCGCCGCAGTGGCGAATGTTTCTGCTGAAACGCGAACATGAAGCGCGCATCGCCGATGCCGGCGCCGGCCAGCGTGCGGATCGGACCGGCCGAAATGGCATTGACGCGGATGTTCTGCTCGCCGAAATCGACCGCCAGGTAGCGCACCGACGCCTCGAGCCCCGCCTTGGCCACGCCCATGACGTTGTAGTTCGGCATCGCGCGGTCGCCGCCGTTGTAGGTCAGCGTGATCATGCTGCCGCCATCCGGCATCAGCGCGGCAGCGCGTTTCGCCGCTTCGGTGAAGGCGAAGCACGAGATCAGCATGGTGCGCCCGAAATTCTCCCGCGTGGTGTCGGCATAGCGGCCGGCGAGTTCGCTCTTGTCGGAGAACGCGATAGCGTGGACCAGGAAATCCATCTTGCCCCAGGCCTTGCCGATATCGGCGAACACCCTGTCGACCGAACCGATGTCTTCGACATCGCAGGGCAGCACCAGTCCGGCGCCGACCGATTCCGCGAGCGGCCTGACCCGCTTGGCCAGCGCGTCCCCCTGATAGGTGAAGGCCAGTTCCGCGCCATGCGCGGCCAGTGCCTTGGCGATGCCCCAGGCGATCGAGTGGTCGTTGGCGACCCCCATGATCAGGCCGCGCTTGCCTTGCATCAGGTGTGTCATGGTCACGGCGCTCCAGTCAGTCTCTCACGTCATCACCCGCGGAGGCGGGTGATCCAGTATTTCAACACGCTGCGATACTAGATGCTCCGCCTGCGCGGGGCATGACAGGTCCATTCTATAGCTTCACGCATCCAGTCGCTTGAACACCA
>JBDTCP010000179.1:0-16396 GCA_039923555.1 Nitrobacter sp. | reverse complement strand
CTTCGCGCTCGAGTTCGTTCACGAACAGCATCCCGATGCTCTCGAAGATAACGTCACCGCCAGGTAAACGGCGCTCCCCGCAAATTCCTGCCTTCAAGGTCCTCGCCGGCGGCCTCCGCCGAGTTTGAGGCAGCGGTCGCGCCACGATTTTCCGGTTAACGTCGGGCGCTTTCCATGCACGAACCCCAATTCCAGCGGGCTGGCATTTGCTAATATCTAAAATTTGAATCAAGTGCGATTACTTCAAATTTTATTCGAATTCGATTCAAGTATAGATCGAATTAGCGGCTATTTTTACTTGTATACGTCTAAATTATACTTTCGTCATTTAGCGGCGGCGCAAATCCTTTGTGCGAAGTGTGGTCCCAACAAGAAACGGGGGCCACAATGCTCAACAGGGGACAGGGAGTGGGACTGGCGATTGCTGCCGCCGTCCTGTGCGGGCTGGCGACGCCGGCGAGTGCCGGAGACGCGCGACAGCTTTACGCAAGCCTCGGCGCCACCACGCGGGCGCCCATCGGCTGGGTCGAATTCTGCGCCGACAATCCGAAGGAATGCCGCGGCGACGCAGCGCAACCGCGGGATATCGTAATGACGCCTGACGCCTGGCGCGATCTTTTGAAGGTCAACCGCTGGGTCAATGAAACCATCAAGCCGATGACGGACATGGAGCATTGGGGCGTCGTCGAAAAATGGTCCCTGCCGACCGACGGCTACGGCGATTGCGAAGACTATGTCCTGTTGAAACGCAAGATGCTGATCGACGCCGGCTGGCCGCGCGAGGCGTTGCTGATCACGGTTGTGCGCGACAAGCAGGGCGACGGTCACGCCGTCCTGACCGTCAAAACGGACAAAGGCGAGTTCATTCTCGATAACCAGAATGAGGACGTCCTGGCCTGGACCAAGACCGGCTACCGCTTCATGAAACGCCAGTCGCAAAATGACCCCAACGTCTGGGTTGCGCTCGGCGACAACCATCCGGCGGTCGCGACGGCCAGCTCTCGATAAACAGAGGACACGAGACCCGCGACCCGGTCATATCCCTCCCCGTCCCAGACCGGATCGCGCGCGGCCAGCCTCCCCCAAGGGCTGGCCGCAACCCTTTTCAGAGCAGCTCTTTTCAAGGAGAGTCATTTCCCAAGCGGTCACGCCCTTCCAAATGCGAAGGGTCGGAGTTCGGAAAACGGTAGCCTGCTGACAGCGGCCACTCAGCCCTTCAAGCCGAGCAATTCGACTTCAAAGATAAGCGTTGCATTGGGCGGAATGGCGCCGCCAGCCCCGCGCGCGCCGTAACCGAGTTCCGGGGGAATGATGAGCGTGCGCTTGCCGCCGACGTTCATCGTCGCGATGCCTTCGTCCCAGCCCGCGATCACCCGACGCCTGCCGATCGGAAACTCGAACGGTTCGTTGCGATCCATCGAACTGTCGAACCTGTCGCCCTTCTGCCCGTTCTCATAAAGCCAGCCGGTGTAATGCATGATGCAGATCTGTCCGGGCTTCGGGGTCGGGCCGTCGCCAACCTTGGTGTCCGTGATCTGCAAACCCGATGCTGTGGTCATGATTTTCTCCGCGGTCTGGGCCGCTGCTGTGGCCGGAGCATCGATCAGAACGATACCACCTGACGCAATCGCAAGAGCAAACGTCAAAACGCCCGCACATCGAAACGCCCGCATCGCCGCATTCTCCAGCCTGTGATCGGCGCACCTATCTAGCCCAAGGACCGGGCGACGGCCACGGCTTTCTGCGGAGTTGCAGGCGGCGCGGCGCGCGACCTGCGCACGCCGCCGTCAAGCCGTGAGATGGCCCCGATCAGCCGCAGACTTCGACCCGGCGCAACCGCCAGCCATGGCGCGTATGGACCCGACGGCTTTCCAGGTAGCAACCGCCGTCATCGTAGCCACTGTCGGCATAGGGATAGCCGTAATAACCGTATGGGTAGCCCCAGCCGTAAGCGTAGGGGGCCGCGAGACCAAGCCCGAGGCCTATGCCGAAACCGCGTCCATAGAAACCACGGTGATGAAACCCGCCACCATGAAAGCCACCACCATGAAATCCGCCATGGCCGCCCCGCGCCGACGCAACCGTCGGCGAAACCAGTCCCACCGTTGCGGCGGCCAGCAATGCGATCATCATTTTGCGCAACATCATCAAACTCCGTCCAATGCCTGTGCCCCTACCGATGAGATACCCCGGCTGGTCCCGATTGTTTCCATCGGCGATTTTTATCCGTTCAAAATTCCGCTCAATTTTCCGCGACCGGGGCGACACCCGCCAGAACCTCAGCCGATCTGCTTCAGACCCTTTTTGAAACGCGAACCGTTCGCGACGTAGAATTTCGCGCCGCTTCCCATCGCCTCGACCTGTGCAGGCTCCAAGGTGCGGATCACGCGCGCCGGCGCGCCGATAATCATGGAGTATTCCGGGAATTGCTTGCCTTCGGTAATCACCGCGCCGGCGCCGACGAGGCTGCCACGGCCGATCCGCGCGCCGTTCATGATGATCGAGCCCATGCCAACCAGCGCACCGTCCTCGACGGTGCAGCCATGCAGAATAACGTTGTGGCCGATCGTACAGTTGGTCCCGATCGTCAACGGAAAGCCCTCATCAGTATGGCAGGTGCTGCCATCCTGGACGTTGGAACCTGCGCCGACTTCGATCCACTCGTTGTCGCCACGCAGCACGGCTCCGAACCAGACGCTCGCGTTCTCGAGCAAGCGAACCCTGCCGATCACCGCGGCGGTGTCGGCGATGAAATAATTTCCGCTTTTCGGAAGGTCGGGCGCCTGGCCGTCGAGTGCGTAGATCGCCATGGTGTCTCCTGCTGGTGGTCCGATTCTAACATTTGCATCCCGTTGCGGCAGGCGTTCTTGCAAATGTTAGAATCAAAGGACCACTAGCAAATATGGTTTCCAGTGGAGTTTTGGATTTGACATTCGCTTCTCGCATTCGCTGCAGACCGGGTAGCGAATGTCAAATCCACTCCACTAGAGCGGGATGAGGAAAAGTGTGTAGCGGTTTTCCGCTCGCATCCCGCTCTAAAATATTAGAATCGATCACGTTCATGATTTTGGATCGATTCGATCCAAAATCATCGTGATCTAGAGGAAACCATGCCACGTGGCTGCTCAGGCGAGCAACCCGACGGCTTCCAGCGTCATGACCACAAAGGTGCCCGACATCAGGCTCCAGAACCCGGCGATCACGGTCGCCATCATGACGAATTCAAAACGGCGGCGTTCGATGCGTCGTCCGCGGAGCGTATTGCGCATGATGATGAAGGGCGCCGCAAAGACAAGAAACGGAATCGCGGCGAAGGCCTTTCCCACGACGCCCTGCTGGAGCAAGCCGAAGCTGGCGGGGCGTTCGACGAACGCCTGATAGCCGCTCGCCAGTACGCCCGCGATGGCGAATCCGATGCACAGGGAAAAGAGGGAATTCAACGCATCCGGCGACATCGAAAGGACATCCGTTACACGACCACGACGTCCTTTGCTTCGCAAAATACCGCTCTCCCCGCCAGCTTATCCTTAAGGAAAGGTTAATGCAGCACGGGCCGTGGCTTTCGCAGCGCCACCGTGCGGCCCGACCTAC
Organism: Nitrobacter sp.; assembly: GCA_039923555.1. Lineage (GTDB taxonomy): Bacteria > Pseudomonadota > Alphaproteobacteria > Rhizobiales > Xanthobacteraceae > Nitrobacter. The sequence goes on along the minus strand of JBDTCP010000179.1, from coordinate 12,805 downwards.
CGCATGAAAACTCCACAAGGCGTGGCATAGTCGCAGCTGATTCGCCCTCTCGAAAAAGTGCCGCCTTCCGCATGACCCTGCTGTCGTCCGTCCCGCACCGTTCGCGCCGATCAGGTAAACACCTCATTCCGCTTCTCGTGTCCGCGCTGATCGCGGTGCTTGCGGTAACGGCAGTCGCCTATCTGTTGTGGCCGACCTGGGCGGCCAAAGCGCTCGACAACAATGAGCGGCTGCCGGTCAGCATCGGCGAGACGTTGTTCAACGTGCCGGCACGCGCCTTCCGGATGAAGGTCCAGAGATATTCGGGACCGCAGGAGCGCGTCGATCTGAATTTCGTCTACCCCTCGCTGGCGACGCCAGACGCGCCAAGGCATGTCACCGCCGAGACCATCGCGGATGTGCCGCAGCCGATCGACCGCATCTTCCTGTCGATCGCGGCACATCACGATTCGCTGGCGCCGGACTTGCGCCTTGGCACGATCTATCCGCGCTATCTCGATTTAGCCGAACGGCCGCCTCAGGACGGGCTGTCGACACGCGCGTTCCGTGACGGCACGCCGTATGCTGGAGAAGACTTGGTCGTCGCGGATGCGCCAACGATGGTGGCGCGATGCACCCGCGATGCGGCGACTCCGGGCATGTGCCTGAGCGAACGCCGCATCGGCGGCGCCGACCTGACGTTCCGCTTTCCGCGGCGATGGCTGACAGAATGGCGCGACGTGGCCGGTGCGATGGAACGGCTGGTGCAGCAATTGCACGCGCCGCAAAACTAGTGGTCTGATTCTGACATTCGCATCGGTTTTAGCGAGCCTTCTTGCGAATGATTGGAATTTAAAGGACCACCAGCAATATAAATTGCTAGTGGATTTTTGAATTCGACATGCGCGTCGGGGAATGCGCGCTAGGTGGTTGCGAATGTCAATTCATTCCACCAGCGCGATGATTTAGCCCGCGTCGGCAAGATCCTCCTCGAGGATCGCCATCTGGAACTGGAACGAGCGGTCGTCGTCCTCGTCGTCGACGAACAGCACGCCAATGAACTCCTCGCCGATATAAACCTCGGCCGAGTCATCCTTCTTCGGCCGTGGCACCACGCGAATCTTGGGGTTTCCGAACACGCGCTTGAGATAGGCGTCGAGCTTCCTGACTTCATGAACGTCCACGGCGGTCTCCACTATGATCGGGGGTTCGCAGAGTTCTAAAGCGAGACGGCTTGCACCGCTACCGGTTTATTCTGATTTCAAGTATCCGAAGAGAATTTTCGTCCATCAAAGTCCCATCGCATTCAGCATCTGGTTCATCGTCCGCGACGGCTCCGAGCAGCCAGCTTCGCCGACGATCCTGGCCGGAACACCCGCAACGGTGACGTTGTTCGGCACCGGCTTCACGACAACCGATCCGGCAGCGATGCGCGCGCAATGCCCGACTTCGATGTTGCCGAGAATCTTGGCACCCGCGCCGATCAAAACGCCATGGCGAATCTTCGGATGGCGGTCCTCGTTTTCCTTGCCGGTGCCACCGAGCGTTACGCCATGCAGGATCGAGACGTCATCCTCGATGACGGCGGTTTCGCCGACAACAAATCCGGTGGCGTGATCGAGGAAAATCCCACGGCCGATTTTCGCCGCGGGGTTGATGTCGGTCTGAAACACCGCGGAAGAGCGGCTCTGCAGGTAATAGGCGAAATCCTTGCGGCCCTTCTGATGGAGCCAGTGCGCGAGGCGGTGGATCTGGATGGAGTGAAAACCCTTGAAATAAAGCAGCGGGTCGATGAAGCGGGACGTCGCGGGATCGCGGTCGTACACCGCCACCAGATCGGCGCGGAACGCGTTGCCGATATCGGGATCGTCGCGCAGCGCCTCATCGAAAGTCTGACGGATCAGATCACCTGACAACGCCGAATGATCGAGCCGCTCGGCAACGCGATGCACCACCGCCGCCTCAAGACGATCGTGATGCAGGATGGTCGAATAAATGAAGGACGCGAGTTCGGGTTCGCGATGAACGATGTCCTCGGCCTCGCCGCGGATGCGATCCCAGATCGGATCAAGCGCCGCCAGCTTCGGATTCTGCGGATTGACGTGATGCATCGCCATGGTCGTCTCGCAATCTCAAAATTCCGTCATGCAGCATAGCATGGCGCGCGGTCATTGTCCTTCGCCGTTCAGCGGATATTCAGCCGGCACCCATAGAGTTAACTGACGATCTAAGCAATTGAAAGGACCACACTATATCGGCCCGAAGGCGGCATCGGCAATTAACAGCGCCTTCCTGTGAGGTGGCTCGGAATCTTCGCAGTTCAAGCCACCGCCGGACCAATTTACGTCAAACTAATTATGCATTTGCACCGGACACTTGATTTGCGCAATGGTGCGCCGCCCACCGGAGGACAGGCCATCTCCACCCGAGTCCTACCCACGCGCGCAGCGGAAATACCGTGGACCTGGGTCGTGGCCATTGTCATTCCTGTTCTTCTGCTCGTTCCCGCGATCTGGAACGGCTATCCGCTGCTCGAATACGATACCGGTGGCTATCTGGCGCGATGGTACGAGGGCTATCTCGTGCCGAGCCGTTCGACCGTGTACGGCATCTACCTTCATTTGGGACAAGGCTCGTATTTCTGGATCAATCTGGGATTTCAGGCGCTGCTGACGCTGTGGATCCTGCAAATGACCTTGCGCGTGCTCGGCATGGCGCAACCATTGCGGCTTCTCGCCATCGCCGTGATTCTGATCCTGACCACGGCGCTGCCGTGGCTCGCCAGCATGCTGTTGACCGACATTTTCGCGGGAGTGGCAGTACTCACGCTTTTCATCCTCGTCGTACACAACGGCAAACTCTCGACCGTCGAGAAGATCACGCTGTTTCTGTATACATCGTTCGCGGCCGCGACCCACAGCGCGACGTTCGGCGTTCTGTTCGGCTTGTGCTGTCTCGGCTGGATGATGAAGCCTTGGCTGCTGCCCAGACTGCCCCTGAGCGGCTTGCTCCAGGGCAGCGTGACGATTGTTGTCGGCGCGCTCATGTTGCTCGCCGCGAATTTCGCCCTTTCGGGCCAGCTTTCCTGGACGCCGGGTGGTGCCGGCGTGTCGTTCGGCCGAATGATGCAGGACGGCATCGTTGCGCGCTACCTCAACGACCACTGCGACAAGATCAAACTGAAGCTTTGTCCCTATCGTAATCAATTGCCGGCAACAGCGGACGAATTTCTGTGGGCCCGCGACAGCATCTTCAACAAGCTCGGCCGCTTCGAAGGCATGAACGACGAGATGGAATTCATCGCCAGACATGCACTGGCCGCCTATCCGCTCTGGCAGACCGAAGCAGCCGCCAAGGCGACGGCAGAGCAACTGGTGCATGTTGGCACCGGCGAAGGCACCAACGGCTGGATTCCGCACACCTATGGCATCATCGAGCGCTATCTGCCGGGACAGGTGAATGCCATGCGCGCCGCGCATCAGCAACACTGGGACATCAACTTCGCAGCGATCAACTGGATTCACATCCCGGTCGCACTCGCTTCAATGCTCTTGCTCGCCATGATCGCTTTGGTGGCGCTGGGGCGACGGCGCGTTGATGACATCGAATTGCTCGCGGCGGCGGTTTGCGTCGCTTTGCTCGGAAACGCCTTTATCTGCGGCGTGATATCCGGCCCCCACGACCGCTATGGTGCGCGCATGGTCTGGATCGCGACGTTCGTGGTGCTGATCGCGGCTGCGCGATACCTCACCCATCGCGGCAGGACGGCTTCACGGCCGGCGTAACAGAAAACTCAGCACGCCTTCCTTGTAGACCTTGTCGCCGACCGCGCGCATGTGGTCGCGGTTCGGTATATCCAGCACTTCCGCGCCGGGGATGATGTCCGCCAGCGCCTGCGCCGATCCTGCGATCTCATCGTTAGTGCCGACCGCGATCAGCGTCGGCACATTGATGGCGGCAACCTCCACTTCCGTCATCAGCCGACGTGATCCGCGCAAACACGCCGCCAGCGCACGACGATCGGAGCGGGTCTGATCGGCGAATGCACGGAACGTGCGGCCGACCGGATCGGTCACGTCATCCAGCGACGGTGCTTCCAGTGCCTTGGCGACATTTTCGCCGGGGCCGCCGCCCTTGATCAGGCCGATACCCAGACCGCCGAAGATCCCGGAACGCACCCGTTCAGGCCGGGTCTGTGCCAGGATTCCCATCATCCGTGCGCCGAGCGAATAGCCCATGATGTCGGCGCGCGCGATGGCAAGGTGATCCATCAGCGCAGTGATGTCGCTCGCCATCGTGCCGATGTGATAGTCTTCCGGATCGTAGAGCTTGCTGGAATCGCCGTGGCCGCGATTGTCGAACGCGATCACCCGGAACCGGTTCTTGCGCAACTCGGACACCCAGGTCGGATACACCCAGTTCACGTTCTTGCTCGACGCAAAGCCGTGTACGAGAATGACGGGATCACCCTCGCCCTCGTCAAGGTAAGCAATTTCAACGTCGCCGTGATGAAAACTCGGCATCAGCAATTCCATGTTGGGATGAAACAAGATGTCGGCCGACGACCCGTGAGGACTTGGCCGCCAGCCGGACTTGACTAGGCGGCGAACTGCCGCCGCAACCGCTTGGCTTTTGAACGTTGCAGCCATGACAGTGTCAGGCGCTCCGTCGTGGCCTTGATCGATGACAGAAAACCGAACAGCGCGAATGCCGCGCCGAATATCCACAGCGCAAGATTGAACGCGCCCGCCGTGAGCAGCAGCGCTCCGCGTCCGAGAACCTTGATGATGGCACGGGTCTGGCCGCCTTTGGCTTCGGCAAGCCGTGCGGCGCGCGCGACATCCTTTGGCCCTTCGGCGATCCGCAGCGTGTCGAGCGCGCCCCGTGTTCCAGCCTTCTCACTGACACGCCCGACATCCTTGGCGAGACGCACCAATCCGCCAGCCTTTTCGGCGCGGATCGCAGCCTTGATGGCGCCGGCCGTCTGACCCGGCCTTACCAGCGAACCCGTCGCGACAGCATTTTGCAGCTTGGGCACGTCGACCATCTCGCGCGCGGAACGCCCCGCCCAACGGGTCAGACCTTCACCGAGCCGACCCACCTTGCGGGCATCCTTGACCAGCGTGAGGCCGGCGCGGACCGGAGTTGCACCACCGATGGACACGAAGGTGGCTGCCGTCACAGCAAGACCTGCTGCCGCGAGCCCCAGCACCAGCCGGTCGGTATCCTCACCCATTGCAAGGTGCTTCCCCTCGCGCATGAGGTCCCGGACATCACCGAACACGCATAGATCGCCCGCGACCGTGCCGGACAGGCTCGCGCCGTCATCGGCCTTGCCGGTGACCAACCCGGCCAGGAATCCCTTGGCTACGTGCCCGGTAGAATTTTCTTCTCCAACGGCCTCGGCAACGCGTTGCGACAGATCGCCAGGTATCGATATCTCCCTGGCCGCCGCAACCTCCACAAAGCTGTTCGCCAAGCCAGGATCTTGCGCCGCAAGCGCGGCCTCGATGTTTCGCTTGACCAGTCCCGGATCATTCCGAAGTGCGGAATTGAGTTGAAGATCGGAAAGGCGCGCAGGGTCGTCCTGCGCAGTCAGCACGGCGCCGGCATTCTTCGCATGCGGCCACAGCAATGCGAACGCCGTTGCGCACATCGCCGCCCTCGTTATCGCGCTTCCAATTCGCCATCGCATCGTCGAAAACCCATAGAGGCTTGGCTTCGTTGTACGTCTAAAGGTGGTGTGCCGTTTTTAAGACACAACTTCCCCGACGAAAGAAGGGCTTCCCCAGACGACAGTATTGTGTCGAATTTGCACGGTTAATTAACCTGCGAAATTTTCCAATTCTATTCTCGGCGAGCTAGGAATCCAAGGTTCCGGTCAGTATGGTGCGGCGCGATTGTCGTTACTTATCCGGCGCGTCAATGTTTCGCGGCGACCCCAAGGTGGAGAAGCATGTCCGATCACGTCGTCCCCCACTTCCATAACGATGCAGGCGTCGCCGTTATCGAGATCGGCTCGCGGGAATTCATGTGTGTCGGAGCCAATCCGCCGTTCGACCATCCCCACGTCTTTCTCGACCTTGGCAACGACAGCGAAATCATCTGCCCGTATTGCTCGACGCTGTACCGTTTCGCGACCGACCTCGGCGCAGGGCAGGCCCGGCCTCCCGAATGCGTGGTAAAGGACAAGGTAGCCTGATCGGTCTGTGGCCCGGTCGCGCACAGTCGTTATCGCCGGTGCCGGAATCGGAGGTCTGACGGCATCGCTGACGCTGGCGGCGAAGGGCTTCCGCGTCCTCATCATCGAGACAGCCGAACGCCTCGAAGAGGCTGGCGCGGGCCTGCAACTGTCGCCGAACGCAAGCCGCATCCTGATCGGTCTCGGCCTGCAAACGCGACTGTCCACACGCGCAATCGTGCCGGAGGCTGTCAGCATCATGAGTGCGCGGCACGGTGGCGAGATCTGCCGCCTGCCGCTTGGCGAGGCCGCGGCATCGCGCGACGGCGCGCCCTACTGGGTGGTGCATCGCGCCGGCCTGCAGGCGGCACTGCTGGAACAGGTTCGCGATAATCCCGACATCGAATTGCGCCTCGGTGCGGCAATTGAAGATGCGACTTCGCAAGTCAATGGCGTCACGGTGAATTTCCGTGACGGCATGACAGGCCGGCAGGAAACCGCATGGGCAATGATCGGCGCTGACGGCGTGTGGTCCGCACGGCGCGATCAGCTCTTCCCGGATGCGAAACCGCTGTTTTCCGGCATGATCGCGTGGCGCGGGACCATCGAGGCGACACGGTTGCCGCGCGAAATGACCGCGCGCCGCGTGCAGCTCTGGATGGGACCGGACGCGCACCTCGTCGCCTATCCGATGTCGGGCGGGCGACAGATCAACATTGTCGCGGTTGTCCCGGACGCCCGGAGCCAACCCGGCTGGAGCGTCTCCGGCGACGCCGCGGACATCAAGAACCGGTTCGCACAAGCACGATGGCCCGAACAGGCGCGCATGATGATTGGCGCCGTCGACGGCTGGCGCAAGTGGGCGTTGTTTACGATTCCTTCCATGCCCGCCTGGCACCGCGATGCGATGGCCCTGCTCGGTGATGCCGCCCATGCGATGCTGCCGTTTGCCGCACAAGGCGCCGGCATGGCGATCGAGGATGCCGCGGTCCTGGCGCAGTGTCTCGGCGAAGCCGCCGACGAAAACGCCGATGGCGCTGCGGCAGCGCTTGCGCGTTATACCGGGTTGCGCCTTGCGCGCGTTGCGCGCGTGCAGGAGTTCGCGCAACAAAACGGACGGATTTTCCATCTCAAGGGAGCCGCCGCTCTGGCGCGCGATCTCGCAATCAGGACAATCGGACCGCGTATGCTGAGGCGTCAGGACTGGATCTACGACTGGCGACCCTGAATCAGAGCGGGTTCAGGCTGAATGACCTCCGTCATTGCGAGTTCGTCAGGAACTAATAAACAGCGCTGCCGGATCGTCTCGGCGGTGGCGCAGCGCCGGGGCGGCTGTTCGAAGCCGCGGGCGCGGCGGCCGGCTCCTCGTCACATTTGTTCTGCCGCCAGACCTTTTCGGCGAGTTTGGCTGACGCGCGAACCGAAACGTAATCGTTGCGATAGGCCACTTCGGCAACCACGGAGCCGGCGACGCCGGTATGGGCCTTGTCGATCAACCTCTGCAACTCGGCGGTGCGTGTAGCAAGAGACTTGCGCTGCGCATCGAGTTGCTTGCAATCATAGAGGTCGTACGCGGCAGGATCGACGAACGCGCCCGAGACGGGACCGTCACCGAGGTTGGCGCAACCACCGAGGCCGCCACCTGCGATCAGCAACGCAATCGCGGCGGCTAGAACGGGATGAGGAAAAGTGTGTAGCGGTTTTCCGCCCGCATCCTGCTCTAAAATATTGGAATCGATCACGTTCATGATTTTGGGTCGACTCGATCCAAAATCATCGTGATCTAGCAGCCGCAGACGGCGGTCGTTGACGGTACGATTCGACATGATCCCCATTCAGGACGATTTCATTTGAGAGCGCGTAAAGCATCGGCTCGTGACAGCATTGAGGCCGCCAGCGCGATCACAAGGCAGAGCGCTACGCCCACTCCCCCTTGCGGAAGACGGGAACGCGACTGCCGTTGCTGCCGATACCGTCGATATCGGTCTCGCCGGAGCCGATCATCCAGTCGATGTGAATGAAGCTCTTGTTGCCGCCTTGCGCCGCGATCTGATCCGGCGTGAGTTTGCCTCCATTGAGGAAGCACTTCGAATAGCACTGGCCAAGCGCGATGTGGCAGGCCGCGTTCTCGTCGAACAGCGTGTTGTAGAACAACAGGCCGCTCTTCGAGATTGGCGAGGAATGCGGCACCAGCGCAACCTCGCCGAGTCGTCGCGCGCCTTCGTCGGTCTCCAGCACCTTGTTCAGCACGTCGGAGCCGCGTGACGCTTTGGCCTCGACGATGCGGCCCTGCTCGAAGCGCACGGCGATCTGTTCGATCAGCGTACCCTGATACGACAGCGGCTTGGTGCTGCGGACATAGCCATCGACGCGAAGCGCGTGTGGCGTGGTAAATACCTCCTCGGTCGGAATGTTCGGATTGCAGACGATGCCGTTCTTCGCGGTCGAGGCGCCACCGACCCATTCGTGACCGTCGGCAAGACCGACCATCAAATCGGTGCCGGGCCCGGAGAAATGCAGGGCATGGAAGCGCTGACCGTTCAGCCAGTCGGTGCGCTGACGCAAGGCGGCGTTGTGCGCCGTCCAGTTCGCGATCGGATTGTCGTTGTCGACACGCGAGGCGGAAAAAATCGCATCCGCAAGTTTCGCCACCGCACCGTCCGCGCTATCGTCCGGAAACATCAGTTGCGCCCAGGCGGTGCCCGGCCAAGCCACGATATTCCAGTTGACGTCGAAGCCGACAATTTTCTCGAGCGCCGGCTGGTAGGCCATCGAGTTCGCCTTGTTGGCGCGAGCGACTTTTTCGGAATCCTCGCCCGACAGCAGCATCGGATTGTCGCCGACAATGGCGAGCCGCGCGGTGTTGGCCGCAAACGCCGTCGCCATGCCCTCATAAAGCCAGCCGGCAGCGCGATCAAAACTCGCGCCCGGCCCAAATCTGTAGCGCGACAGCGTGATGTCTTCATCGGAGAAGAACGGCGTCACCAGCCCCGCGCCGGCCTTGTAGGCATGCTCGGCGATGCGGCGCACCAGCGGCAGCGCCGCGGCGGGCGCCGTGATCAGGAGGTCCTGCCCCGGCGCGAGTTGCAGGCCGACCTTGACCGCGACTTCGGCGAGGCGATCCAGCTTCACGGGATCGACGGGCGCGGAAATATTGCGTTGATGCTGCGTCATGAGCTTATCCTGAAGTAATGGTGCGGGCAGCCGGACTCGAACCGGCACAGCCCTTGCGAGCCGAGGGATTTTAAGTCCCTTGCGTCTACCGATTCCGCCATGCCCGCGTCGGTGTTTGACGGCGATATCTAGCGCGGTTTCGCGTCGAGGGGAATCACCCGCAAACCGAAAAGGCGCGCTTGTGTGAAGAAACAGTCGTTTTCAGCTTGGGCCCTGCCCGGCTGACCGGGTTCGCGGCAAAATAACAGCGCCCGGCATCACGCGGCCTTCTTCCGTTGCAGCGCCTCGCGGACCAAGGGCAGGCGGTCGTTGCCGAAATACATGTCGGTCTTGTTGAGGAAGATCGTCGGCGACCCGAACGCGCCGCGCGCAATCGCCTCGTCGGTGTTAGACCTAAGTTCATTCTTGACGCCTTCATCGCCGATGCCGGTCAGCAGCTTCTCCGGATCGATATCGAGCGATTTGCAAATCTCGGCCAGCACCGGCTCGCGCGAGATATCCTTGTCATCGCGCCAATAAGCCTCGAACACCGCCCTGGCGAAAGGCACCATCGCGTCATTGCCGAGCCAGAGACAGCCGCGCATAGCCTTGACGCTGTTCACCGGAAACACCGTCGGCGGCATCTTGATCGCGAGACCCGCCGACCGCGCCCAATCTGCAAGATCCTTCTTCATGTAGCTAGCCTTCTGCACCACGGGTTTTTCCCGCGAGGCATAGACGGTCGGGTTGATGGAATTGAATATCCCGCCGACCAAAATCGGCCGCCACGAGATTTTCTGGCCAAACTCTTTCGCCAGCGGCTGGATGTTGTGGAAGGCAAGATAAGTCCACGGACTGGAACAGTCGAAGAAGAATTCGATCATGGGCGGTTCCTTGCGAACTCGCGATAGTTGCCGGCCTCGCCATTCTGCGGCCGAGCGAAGCAATGCAAAACGGTAAAGACTGAATTGCTTCGTCGCAAGGGCTTCTCGCAATGACGAAGCGTGTACGTGCCATGCAAAGCGTGGCAGATAGATCGGCCAAAACGAAACACGGGAGGCCCTTAATGCTGTTCCCCACCACCAACGCCGGTTCGCTGCCGAAACCCGAATGGCTCGCCGAACCCAACGTCCTGTGGGCGCCGTGGAAATCTGAAGGCGCCGAACTCGCGCGTGCCAAACGCGACGCCACCGTGCTCGCGGTCAAGCTGCAGGAAGATGCCGGCATCGACATTGTCACCGAAGGCGAGCAGGCGCGCCAGCATTTCGTGCATGGCTTTCTCGCCAACATCGAGGGCATCGACTTCGCGCATAAGGTCGAAATGGGAATCCGCAACCACCGCTATAAGGCAATGGTGCCGCAGGTTGTCGCACCGCTGCGGCTGAAGGGCCGCGTCCATGCCGACGAGGCCCGCACCGCGCGTGCTCATACGAAGAACAAACTGAAATTCACCCTGCCCGGCCCGATGACGCTGATCGACACCATCGCTGACAAATACTACGGCGACCGCGTCAAGATGGCTTTCGCGTTTGCCGAACTCTTGAACGAGGAGGCCAAGGCACTGCAGGCCGACGGCGTTGACGTGATCCAGTTCGATGAGCCTGCGTTCAACGTCTACATGGATCAGGTCCGCGACTGGGGCATCAAAGCGCTGGAGCGCGCCGCCCAAGGGCTGACCTGCGCCACGGCGGTGCACATCTGCTACGGCTACGGCATCAAGGCCAACACCGACTGGAAGAAGACGCTCGGCAGCGAGTGGCGACAATACGAGGAGACGTTCCCGAGCATTGCCGCCAGTTCGATCCAGCAGGTCGCGATTGAGTGCCGCAACTCGCGGGTACCGCTGGAACTGCTCGGCCTGCTCAAGGGCAAGGTGATCCAGGCCGGCGTCATCGACGTCGCCACCGACGAGGTCGAAACTCCCGAGGATGTGGTTAAGACCATTGAAGCCGTGATGCAGCATGTGCCGAGAGACAGCATCGTCGCCACCACCAATTGCGGCATGGCGCCGATGCGGCGCGAGATCGCGGAAGCGAAATTGCAGGCGCTCGGCGCCGGCGCAAAACTGGCGCGGGCGAGGCTGGGGTGAATGTGCGAAATCTGATGCTGATCGCCGGCATGCTGGTGACCGGCTTGCATCTCGTCCCGACGCCGAGGAATCGCATGATGATTTTGCCACAAAATGTAGATAAATATTAAGCCAAGCTATACGGCGTTGACCTATCTTGGGGCCCCGAACTCCGACGCATTAGCTCATGACCTCGACACTTAATATCAGTTCTGCTGAAACGCTCGATATGAGCGTCGCAAAGACATTTGCGCCCTCGAAGAGGTATTTCTTCTTCATGGGCGCGGTTTCGATGCTCTTTCTCCTCGAAGGAATTCTGCATATCGAAAAACGTCCGATCACTTCGACCCTGATGATTCTATTTGGAATCCTTGGACTGCTCTTTGCAATTATCGTTCTGCTAAAAAATAGCTATCAATTGGAACTCACGAATGATGGTCTGGCGCTGAAATTCGGTTCGAACCAAAGAACGGTACCGTGGGCCGACATAAAAACGATCCGTGTCGGCTGGTTCGATACAGGCTCGGCGCATTGGTTACGCAGCAGGCGCTTGTTCATCAATTACGGAAAAAACGCGAAGAATCAGATCATGACCATTAGTCCGGTTATGTTCGGAGTTTCGGCTAACGCCTTGGTCGATGCGATGCTGCCTTTCTGCAAAGACTTTCCAAGGCTCACAAATGCGATGACGGCCGACTGCAAAATCGGCGGCGCTGTGCTTCGGGACGAGAACGGTCTGCTTTTCGACGCCTGATCAAACTATGTTTTTGAAATGAAAAGCGCTTCCGTGCAGCGCTGGCCGATAACCTGCCATCAGCGCACGCACGGTCGAGGGTGGCGTGATCAGCCGTGCGTCGGCGAGTGGCGTGCTCGCCTCAAAATAGCCGTCGAACGTCCAGCGCAGCGGCCGACCGCCTGCGATCATAAAACTGTCGTCGCCTGCTTGGACCATCGCGCCGTCGGGCAATTCATTGAGCGGCACCGGCAGCTGGTGCAGCCGCTTGGCGCGGCCGTCCAGCCGCTCCACGTGAAGTACTGTGTCGATGTCAGGCGCGCGAAGGCGATCGCTGATGCGATTGCCGCGCTGCCACGCGGCCCAAAATGTGTTGGCGTCTGCGCGCCTGCAATAGAAACAGGGCCGATGCCCGGCGGCGAACGCCGTCGCTTCATCGAGAAAGAACAACTCGGTCCAGCTTCGAGTGCCCATCACATCGCGACGGCGGTCACGGAATTCGCAGACGCAGACGATCCAGGCTTTCGTGGTCCAGCGCCGTTTCAAAAGCGTCCGCGTTGCCGAGTCGTGAATGATGCCGCGATTGCCGGTGAACGTGCCACGCTGCGGCGTTGCAACGAGATCACCTAGCGGCGTGACGCGGTTTTGCAGGGGATGCATTGCGTGGTGCCTCGCAACTATCCTTCCCGTC
>JBDTCP010000178.1:0-6744 GCA_039923555.1 Nitrobacter sp. | reverse complement strand
CGCAGCCGGCTTCGCCGCAGCCCTTGGTGCCCAGTGGATTCGATTTCGCGGGCGAGGGATGATTGCCGACCGTCATCGGCGGCGCGTCATGCGCGCGTGGCATGGCGTAGTCCATGAACGAGCCGGTGATCGGCTGGCCGTTTGAGTCGTAACTGACCTTTTCCATCAGGGCCTGACCGATGCCCTGCACGACACCGCCGTGCAGTTGTCCCGCAACGATCATCGGATTGACGATGGTGCCAAAATCATTCACGCCGGTATAGCGCACGATCCGCACCACGCCGGTTTCAGGATCGATCTCGACTTCCGCGACATGACAGCCGTTCGGGAACGACGATGGCACCGGCCCGGTGGTGTGGTCGACGTCAAGCGATGACGGCACGCCATCCGGCATCTTGCAGTCGCGCAGCCTCTCAGCCAGTTCCCTGATGCCGATGCCGCGATCGGTGCCGACGATGGTGAACCGGCCGGCGGTAAATTCGATGTCGGCTTCCGCAGCTTCGAGCAGATGAGCGGCTGCCGCTTTGCCCTTGGCGATCACCAGCGCTGAGGATTCCACGATCGCCATGCCGGTGGCGGTGATCGAGCGTGATCCACCGGTGCCATTGCCGGTATGAACGACATCGCTGTCGCCCTGTTCGAGCTTGACGCTCTCGAAGGGCACGCCGAGCCGATCGGACAGCACCTGCGCGAATGGCGTTGCGTGGCCCTGACCGTAATCGAGCGTGCCGGTGATCAATTTCACCGAACCGTCGGCTTCGAACACAATCTTGCCGAGTTCGACGCCCGGAGGAGCGGTGACTTCGAGATAGGAGCCGACCGCGATGCCGCGCAACTTGCCGCGCTTGCGGCTTTCCTTCTTGCGTTTTGCAAAGCCGGCGTGGTCGGAAATTTGCAATGCCTTGTTGAAGACGCCCTGGAAGTCGCCGCTGTCGTAGGTCACGCCGGAGGCGGCCGCGAACGGCATCTGTGACGATTTTATGAAGTTGCGCTTGCGCAGCGTCAGCCTGTCGATTCCCATTTCGTCGGCGGCGCGGTCAATCAGCCGTTCCATATAATAATTGCCTTCAGGACGACCGGCGCCGCGATAGGCACCCATCAAGGTCGTGTTGGTCAGGACGCACTTGATATCGACGCTTAGATGCGGCGTGCGATAGACGCTGGCGAGGTTCTTGCCGGTGTTGAGCGAGAGCGGGATCGGCGCGACTCCGGTAATATAGGCGCCGAGGTTGCCATAGCCGTTGAGGCGGACCGCGAGAAATTGACCGTCGGCATCGAGCGCGAGTTCTGCGTGAATCTGCTGCCCGCGCCCGTGGCTGTCGGACAGGAAGCTGGTGGATCGTTCGTCGGTCCATTTCACCGGCCTGCCCAGCGTCTTAGCCGCAAACAGAATGCACATGTATTCGGGGTAGTTGATGTTCTTCATGCCGAAGGAGCCGCCGACATTCGCTGTCAGGATACGCACCTTCTCGTTCGGCAGCTTCATATTCCTGGCAAGATTGTCGCGGCTGCCGGCGACACCCTGGGTCGGCACCTGGATTGTGAAACGTCCGCTTGCCTTGTCATAGGCCGCGAGCGCCGTGCGCGGTTCCATCGGCACCACGGCGACGCGCGTGTTGGTAATGTCGAGTGCAGTGACATGCGCCGCACGCTTGAAAGCGGCCTCGATCGCGGCGGTATCGCCGAAGTGATAGTCCAGTGCCACGTTGTTGGGGATGTGATCGTAGAGCTGCGGCGCGCTGGGCTGCGCCGCTTCCGCGGCATCGGTCACCGACGGCAGTTCCTCGATATCGAGCACCACGGCTTCGCCGGCATCGCGCACCTGCGTTGGTGTCGCGGCGACAACGAACGCCACGGGATCGCCGACATAGCGCACCTTGTCGGTCATCAGCGGCAGGCGGTTGGTCTGATATAGCGAAGAACCATCGCGATTCTTCAGCGGCACACCGCAGGTGAACGGGGCGTAATTGGCGGCGGCGAGCTCCTTGCCGGTCCACACGCCGAGCACGCCGGGCATGTTGCGGGCCGCCGTGATGTCGATACTTTTAATCACGCCATGAGCATGGCTGCTGCGGACGATCCAGGCATAGGCCTGTCCGGGCAGATTGAAATCGTCGGTGTATTTGCCCTTGCCACGAACCAGCGTGTCATCCTCCTTGCGGTGGACAGCCTGCCCGACGCCGAATTTTTGCAGTGCAATAGCGTTGTCAAGCGAATTGCGGGCCAGGCGGTCTTGCATTGGAATCCATCAAAAAGAGCTGGTTTTTGTCCCGTTTTGCGAAGGCCGTCCTCCAGATAAAGCAGCCGGAGCGGAACAACAACGCATGATTGGACATGCGGCTTTTACGTGGCGGTTGCGCTGGCGACCTGTGCTGCTAAACTTTCCGTGAAAAGACATTTCCTCGCAGGCCTAGTGTCTCCACCGACTAGTGGGCCGCGGAAAGACGGATTTGATGAATGATGATACGCGGCATCGCGCTGACCCCGGGGCGCGCGACGGCTCGCAGGGATTGGCGGCCGGCATGACCGTGGCAAGCGCTGTCGGCCATTCGCCGGCTGACGGCGCCGGCGTCTATGCGGCGCTCGATCTCGGCACCAACAACTGCCGTTTGCTGATCGCCTCTCCGGCAGAAGACGGTTTTCGCGTGATCGATTCGTTTTCGCGGATTGTCCGGCTCGGCGAAGGCATCTCGTCGACGGGGCGTATCAGCGAGGCGGCGATCGGACGCACGATCGCGGCGCTGACCGTGTGCCGCGACAAGATGCGCGCGAGGAAAGCAGATCGGCTGCGGCTGATCGCGACGGAGGCGTGCAGGGCGGCGTCGAACGCCGAGACTTTTCGTGGTCGCGTCGCGGCCGCCACCGGCATCGAGCTCGAGGTGATCGATCGGGAGACGGAAGCCGCGCTCGCGGTGATCGGATGCTCGCCGCTGATCCATCCCAAGGCGCGGGGCGCGATCCTGTTCGACATAGGAGGCGGCTCGACGGAGTTGGTCCGGATCGAACGCGACGGCGAGGGCGACAGCCCGCGCATCAAGGCGTGGACGTCGATTCCGCTCGGCGTGGTGACGCTTGCCGAGCGCTTTGGCGGACACGATATAACGCCGGAGTCTTACGCGTCGATGGTTCAGGAGGTCGCCGCGCATACCTCGGCGTTCGCGACCGCGCACGGCGTCGATCTCTACGGAATGCACCTTCTGGGCACCTCGGGCACGGTGACCACAATTGGCGGTATCCATCTCAAGCTTGCGCGATATGACCGCCGCAAGGTCGATGGAATCTGGATGAATGACATCGAAATCACCCAGGCCATCGCGCGGCTGTGCGGCATGGATTATCGAGGTCGCGTCGCCAACGGCTGTATCGGGGCCGAGCGCGCCGATCTGGTGCTGGCGGGGTGCGCCATCCTGGATGCCATCCGGCAGGGCTTTCCCCTGCCGAAGCTGCGGGTAGCAGATCGCGGTTTGCGCGAGGGTATGCTGGTCGAAATGATGCGCGAGGACGGCGTCATTGGCATGAGCTGATGCGCAAGGCGCGCGCCGTGCTAAGACCAAGCCCGTTCTCTGAAAGCAATTATATGGCGAAAGACACCACCGGGCGGCTGCGCGTGACCGTCAAGACCGGCGGCAAACGCAAGCTCTCGTCAAAACTCTGGCTTGAGCGGCAGCTCAACGATCCCTATGTGGCGCAGGCCAAGCGCGACGGCTGGCGCTCGCGTGCCGCCTACAAGCTGATCGAGATGGACGACAAGTACCATTTCCTGAAACCCGGCCTAACGGTGATTGATCTCGGCGCGGCACCCGGCGGCTGGAGCCAGGTCGCGGCGAAGCGCGTCGGCGCCGCCGACGGCAAGGGCAAGGTGATCGCCATCGATCTCCTGGAGATGCCGGAGATCGTCGGGGTGACGTTTGCCCAGTTCGATTTTCTCGACGCGTCGGCGCCCGACAAATTGATCGCGATGATGGAGGCACGCGCGGATGTCGTGCTCTCCGACATGGCCGCCAATACCACCGGCCATCGCAAGACCGATCAGCTTCGGATTATCGGTCTCGTCGAGAGCGCGGCGCAATTCGCGGCCGACGTGCTGCGTCCCGGCGGGACGTTTATTGCAAAAGTGTTTCAGAGCGGCGCGGATGCCGATCTGCTCGTGCAGCTCAAGCGCGATTTCCAGACGGTCCGGCACGTGAAGCCGGCCTCGAGCCGGCAGGACTCCTCTGAGCGCTACGTGTTGGCGACGGGGTTTCGCGGCGCGCCCTAGCTCAGTTTCTGGTCGCGCGCGGTGACGGTCTCGCGGGCGGCTTCCTCCTCGGCCTCGGACTCGCGGGTGGGATCGGAAATCACCACCATGCGCCGCCCTGACACCTGATGGCCGGCATCGGCGGACATCCTGAAGAAATAGTAGGCCGACATTGCCGCGAGCACCGACACGACGAGGAAGCCGGGGCCGAAATCGGCGGCAGTCAGTTCAGTGCTGTGATGGAACAGCATCGTGGATTCCACCGAGAAGGCGCCGATCGCGACGCCCGCTGAAATCGCCAGTTGCTGGTTGACGCTAACCAGCGTGGTGGCGCGGCTCATCTGCTGCGGCTCGACGTCGGCATAGGCGAGGGCGTTGATCGCGGTGAACTGCAGCGAGCGGAAGAAGCCGCCGACGACCAGAATAATCATGATCAGCAGCAGCGGTGTCGTGATGGTGAATAGCGCGCAGGCCGCGATGAATACCGAACTCACGATGGCATTGATGATCATGATATTGCGGAAGCCGAACGTCCTGATGATGCGGGCGGCGAGGGTCTTCATACCCATGGCGCCGACGGCTGACGAAAATGTCACCAGTCCGGAATTGAACGGTGACAGGCCGAACCCGACTTGCATCAGAAGCGGCAGCAGGAACGGCAGCGCGCCGACGCCGAGGCGGAACAGAAAACCGCCGTAGAGGCTGGCGCGCAGCGTCGGCAGCCGCAGCAGCGTCAGGTCCAGCACCGGCGAGTCGGTGCGCCGGGCATGCACCACATAAAGCGTCATCGAGACCGACCCGACGCCGATCAGCGCGATGACGACCGTCCACGGCAGCAGGTTGAGACCGGCGACGGATAGCCCGAAGGCAATGCCGCCGAGCCCGATGCCGGCAAGCGTCATGCCGTAAAGGTCGAAGCGTTCCGGCTTTTCGCTGCGGATCGGATCGATGTAGCGCTGCGCCATGAAGATGCCGAGCAGACCGACCGGAATGTTGATCAGGAAGATCCAGTGCCACGAGAAATAGGTGGTGATGAAGCCGCCGAGCGGCGGACCCATCACCGGACCGACCAACGCCGGCACCGTCACCCAGGCCATCGCATTGACCAGTGCGCTCTTGTCGATCGAACGCAGCAGCACGAGGCGACCGACCGGCGTCATCATGGCGCCACCCAATCCCTGCAAGGTGCGTGCGATCACGAAATGCGTCACCGACGACGACAGCGCGCAGCCGATCGAGCCGATCATGAAGACCGCGATCGCCGTGCTGAAGACGGTGCGGGCACCGAAGCGGTCGGCGGTCCAACCGCTCGCAGGAATGAATATCGCGAGCGACAGTAGATAGGATGTGATCGCGAGCTTCAGCGTCAGCGGGCTGGTGCCGATGTCGGCAGCGATCGCGGGCAGCGAGGTCGCGATCACCGTCGAGTCCATGTTTTCCATAAACAGCGCGGCGGCGACGATGAGCGGGATCAGGCGTTCTTTGTTCATCGCGGGGACCGGCGGGGGCGAGCGGACGGCGGAGCGGGCTGTAGCACTGATAGAGGTGGCGGGCTATTGCACACCGCTGCAAACCCCCTAAATCCTCGGTAAGATTTCGCCGGAGGTCGGGTCATGATCTACGTTCTCGCTGCCTTTTTGCCGCCGCTCGGGCTGTTGTTCAACGGGCAACCGTTCTCGGCCATCCTGAACGTGGTCCTGATCGTGTTTTGCGTGATTTTCGGGCTAGTTTTCCCTATCCTTTTCCTGGTGCCGTCGGCCCATGCGCTGATCGCGGTCCACATGAAACGAGAGGACCGCCGGCATCGCGAGGTGGTCGAGGCGATCCGCGAGCACGGGCCGCCGCCGGGCTATCCGCGCTGAACCGGCGGCTTTCCCGCGAGCGGGAAAACCCGCCGCATGGCTGCCAAACGCTTTGATTCCAAAAGCCGCCATGCTATCGACCACCGCCAACCCAGCCGATGGAACTCGATTCGACGGCGACGCCGAGGTGTCGCCGGCAGGCCATTCCATCCAGAGGTCGTATCGCGGCATTCGCGCCGCTGAATGGAGTTGGCGATGGCGTTTGCACACGGATTTCAGGACCTACGCGAAGCCTACACGTTCGATGACGTGCTTCTGAAACCGGGCCTGTCCGACATCTTGCCCTCCGAAGCCGACATCCGCTCCCGCATCACCCGCGCTATTCCGCTCAATATCCCGATCATGGCCTCCGCGATGGACACGGTGACGGAGGCGCGCATGGCGATCGCGATGGCGCAGGCCGGAGGCCTCGGCGTCATCCATCGCAATTTCGATGTCGAGGGGCAGGCCGCGCAGGTACGGCAGGTGAAGAAGTTCGAGTCCGGCATGGTGGTCAATCCGCTGACCATCGGTCCCGATGCGATGCTGTCCGATGCGCTGACGCTGATGAACGATCACGGCTTTTCCGGCATTCCGGTGGTCACTGGCAGCAGCGCGACCTCGCCGGGCAAGCTCGTCGGCATTCTCACCAATCGCGACGTCCGC
>JBDTCP010000177.1:0-12384 GCA_039923555.1 Nitrobacter sp. | reverse complement strand
CGCCCTTGTTGAGGGCGCGGGTCATTTCTGGCACCAGCACGGTGCCCATGGTGACGCCGACTATTCCCAGCGGCAACTCGATCAGGCGGTTGGCGAAGTAGAGCCACGCCACGGCCGACGGCGACATCGACGCGACGATCGCGCCGGCCACGATGAGCAGTTGCGGCCCGGAATTTGCGATCATGCCGGGGATGGCCTTGCGGACAAAATCACGCATCCCGGCATCGAACGAAATGCGCAAGGGGCTGGCGATGTTATCGCGACGACTCGGAACCGCAAGCACGAGCAATTGCAGCAGGCCCGCGGCGCCCACGGTCGCAGCCATCACCAGCGCGGCAAAATGCGGATCCATGTGCAACAGGAGCAGCATCAAGATTGCGAGGATCAGGGCGACGTTGAACAGCAGCGGCGAGAAGGCCGTGATCGCGAAGCGATGCTGCGCATTGAGCAGGCCCATCATCACGGTGACCGGTCCGGCGAAAGCAAGATAGGGCAGCATCAACCGCGCATCGGTGACCGCAAGCTGCAAGCTCTCGCGGCCGGCGAAACCCGGCGCCAGCACCGTCATGACAAGCGGCATGGCCACGCCGACGATTACGGCCAACGCGATCAGGGCTGCGCTCACGGTTCCGAGCACGGCACCTGCGAAGGCCGATGCCGCGAGAAGGCCATTACTGTCGCGCACGCGCATCCACGCCGGCACCAACGCCGCGTTCAAGGCGCCTTCGCCGAGCATCCGGCGGATCACGTTGATGAGTTGAAACGCCATCAGAAAAGCGTCGGCGACCGGGCCCGCGCCCAGCAGCGCCGCAGCGAGAGCATCGCGCGCGAATCCGAGCAGCCGCGAAGCCAGCGTGCCCGAGGAGACGGTGAGAACGGAGCGGATCATGGCAATGTCGGCCTAGTGGAGTGGATTTGACATTCGCTACCCATTTCGCAGCAAACCCAGCAAGCGAATGTCAAATTCAAAGCTCCACTAGAAACTTATATTTTGCTAGTGGTCCTTTGATCTAACATTTGCAAGAACACCTGCTGCAACGGGATACAAATGTTAGAACCGGACCACTAGGCCGTGCTTGATGGCATGGAGGTGCCGTGATAGGTCGCGGCACCCTCACTTCGCCGGAGTCTGAGCGGATTTTTCGCTCAACCGCAATTGCCGCAACGGGATATTCTTAATGACTTCAGCGAAATACGATGTGCTCGGCATCGGCAATGCGATTTTCGATGTTCTGGTGCAGAGCGATGAGGGCTTTCTCGCCGCGCACGGCATGGCCAAGGGCAGCATGGCGCTGATCGACGAGGCGCGCGCCGCATCGATCTACGCCGACATGGGTCCTGCGACCGAAATGTCCGGTGGCTCGTCCGCCAACACCATCGTCGGTATCGCCGGATTCGGCGCGCGCACCGCCTATGTCGGCAAGGTCAAGGACGATCAGATCGGCCGCCTTTATACCCACGACATCCGTGCCGCCAGGGTGGCGTTCGATACGCCGCCCGCATCCGGCGGCCCGGCCACCGGCTGCTCCTACATTCTGGTGACGCCGGACGGCGAGCGCACCATGAACACCTATCTCGGCGCGGCACAGGATTTGTCGCCGGCGGATATCGATCAGGACGCCGTGGCCGCCGCATCGATCCTCTATCTCGAGGGTTATCTGTGGGACCCCGAGGCCGCCAAGGAGGCGTTCCTCAAGGCGTCGCAGATTGCGCATGGGACGAAACGCCGGGTGGCGCTAACGCTGTCGGATGCGTTTTGTGTCGATCGCTACCGCGACGAGTTTCTCACACTGATGCGAACCGGCGCCGTCGATCTGATCTTCGCCAACGAGGCGGAATTGCATTCGCTTTACCAGACCTCGGACTTCGATACGGCGCTGGCGCAGTTGCGCAAGGACATCGCGCTCGGCGTCGTCACCCGCAGCGAGAAGGGCTGTGTGGTTGCGACGACAGACGGCGTCGCGGCGGTTCCTGCGTGTCCGATCGACAAGCTTGTCGATACCACCGGCGCAGGCGATCTGTTCGCAGCCGGATTTTTGTTCGGACTGGTGCGCGGCGCCAGTCACGAGGACGCGGGCCGCCTCGGCGCGCTCGCGGCAGCCGAAGTCATCCAGCACATCGGCGCGCGACCGCAGGTGTCGCTCAGGGAGTTGGCGCAGAAGAACGGACTGCCGGTGTGACAGCCGTGGCATAAAGCCCGGCATGACGAGTCAAACCCCGCTTGCTTTCTGTATGTCTACGCCTCAACCCTGAGTTCGCCGCCGGTGATGCGGCGATACGCTTCGAGATAGCGCGTGCTGGTGGCATCGATCACGCTGGCGGGGAGGGCGGGCGCCGGGGCTTCGCCGTTCCAGCGTCCGGCGCGGCGCTCAGTGTCGAGCCAGTCGCGCAGCGGCTGCTTGTCGAAACTCGGCTGCGGCTGGCCCAACTTGTAGACGTCGGTCGCCCAGAACCGCGAACTGTCCGGGGTCATCACCTCGTCGATCAGGATGATGTTTCCGTCCTTGTCCCGGCCGAATTCGAACTTGGTGTCGGCGATGATGATGCCGCGCCCGCGCGCGACGCTTTCGCCCTTGCCGTAGACCGTGCGCGTCATGCGTTCCAGCGTATCCGTCACCTCGCCGCCGAGGCTGGCGCGCATCTGCGCGATGGTGATGTTCTCGTCGTGACCCGTTTCGGCCTTGGTCGCCGGGCTGAAGATCGCAGGCTCAAACTTTTCGCTCTCCAGCATTCCGGGCGTGAGTTTTTCGCCGGCCAGCGTCCCCTGCGCGGCGTATTCCTTCCACGCCGAGCCCGACAGATAGCCGCGTATGACGCATTCGATCGGGAACACCGTCGTGCGCCGACACAACATGGCGCGGCCGGCGATTTCGGCGCGGTGTGGCTTGAGCGCCGGCACAGCGGCGGCGATCTCGCCGGGATCGGCACTGATCATGTGGTGCGGCACGAGGCCTTCGAACTGCCGGAACCACCACGCGCTGATCTGGGTCAGCACGGCGCCCTTCATCGGGATGGTCTCGGCCATCACCACGTCGAACGCGCTGATGCGGTCGGTGGTGAGCAGCAACACGCGATCGTCGCCCGCGTCATAGATGTCGCGAACCTTGCCGCGTCCCAGTCGCGGCAAGGGGAGGTCGCTGGTGAGCATCGTGGTCATCAGTATCTCCGTGTCGTACGCGGGCTAAAAGTGCGAAGCATGTCTTCGCACAGATGATCCGCGTATCCGTCTTCTTTCGAGAGATGGATCGCCGGATCAAGTCCGGCGATGACGACAACCATCAGTTTCCGGTTCTTTCCCACATCCGGCGGCCTACTCCGGCAGCGGTATGAACTCGTGTTCCTGCGGCACGTGCGCGAAGCGGCCGGTTTTCCAGTCCTGTTTGGCCTGCTCGAT
Organism: Nitrobacter sp.; assembly: GCA_039923555.1. Taxonomy (GTDB): domain Bacteria; phylum Pseudomonadota; class Alphaproteobacteria; order Rhizobiales; family Xanthobacteraceae; genus Nitrobacter. The sequence continues at coordinate 8,990 of JBDTCP010000177.1, read as the reverse complement.
GCGCTCCTTGCTGGAGGAGACGAAATTCCACCAGATGTGCCGCGGCCCTTCCAGCGCGTCGCCGCCGAGGAAAATCATCCGCGCGGGCTTTGTCGCGCGCACGGTGATACGGTCGCCGGGACGGAAGATCAGCAGTTGCGGCGCCTCGTGACGGTCGCCCGCGATCTCGATCTCGCCGTCGACCACATAGATCGCGCGTTCCTCATGATCCGTATCCAGCGGAACGCTCATGCCGGCGTCGAGCGAAACCTCCGCATAGAACCACGGCGATACCATCTCGACCGGCGAGGCCGCGCCGAACGAGCTGCCGGCGATAACGCGGGCGCGGAAGCCTTTGTCCTGCACCGTCGGCAGACTGTCTGCGCCATAATGCTGGAAGGTCGGCGCGATTTCCTCCTTGCTTTTGGGCAGCGCGATCCAGCTTTGCAGGCCGAGCATCGTCTGGCCGCTCGCGCGCTGCGCATCCGGGGTGCGCTCGGAGTGCGCGATGCCGCTGCCTGCGGTCATCAAGTTCATGGCGCCCGGCTGGATCTCCTGGATGTTGCCCTCGCTGTCGCGATGCATGATGCTGCCGTCAAACAGATAGGTGACGGTAGCGAGCCCGATATGCGGATGCGGCCGCACGTCCATGCCCTTGCCGGAGACGAACTGCACCGGTCCGAAATGATCGAAGAAAATGAACGGACCCACCATCTGCCGCTTGCCGTGCGGCAGGGCGCGGCGCACGGAGAATCCGTCGCCGAGGTCGCGGGTGCGCGGCGCGATGACGAGCTCGAGCGCATCGCAGGATTTGGGATCGCCGAGGGCGGGATCGTTGGAGGGAAGCCAGCTCATGATGCCTCCGGTTAGCATGACGACAGACCCTTATTATCGTGCGCGCCCGCTGTGCTGACAACAGCGTTGATCGGACGCAGCTCGGCTCCGGCTTGCCGCTGGACCCCATCATAAAGTCGGAGCGCCTTTGGCAGGCCGTTTTGATACAAACCTGCATCAACCGGAGAATTGAACATGGCAAAAGGTTATTGGGTCGTACGCGTCTCGGTCCACAATCAGGAGCGCTATCCCGACTACCTCGCCGCGGCGAAGCCCGCATTTGAAAAGTTCGGCGCCAACTTCATCGTGCGCGCCGGTCCGTTCGATTCGATGGAAGGCACTTCGCGCGACCGCAACGTGGTGGTCGAGTTCAAGGACCTTGCCACTGCGAAGGCGTGCTATCAAAGCGCAGAATATCAGGCCGCGAAGGCGGTCCGCCAGAAATATTCGGAAGCCGACTTCATTATCATCGAGGGCGCATGATCCGCTGCGCAGTCGCGCAGGAACGGTTCGGCGTGCAAAGGCGTTGGCGGGCGGTCAGCCGCATGGCCGGTCGCATCATGGAATCGCATTCACTCGCAACCTATCGGCCGCTCAACACGCTCAAGCGCGTGGCCGAGGATATCTGGATCGTCGATGGGCCGGTGATCCGGTTCGGCCCGCCGTTGCTGAAAATGCCATTTTCGATCCGAATGACGATCATCCGCATAGGCGGTGATCTGCTGATCCATTCGCCAACCCCGCTGACGGCCGAACTCAAGACGGAAGTGGAAGGCATCGGCGGCCCGCGCGGTTGTCGGTGGAACCGCGATCAGTCGAAAAAGCCAAACGAACCCCAGCCAGTATTACGGGCATAGAGGGGACGAGAAGCCCCTTCAACGTGGGCTGCAGTCCTGGCGTTGCTGCGAGCGTGGGCGACATGCTTGCGCGGCGGTGCCGTCTTCTCCGCGACCTTCGGGGATTTGACGGTCGTTGCCTTGGGCATTTCCGCTCGTGCCTCGTATACGTAGTTCTCTGGCAGATAGCGGAGCTGACGTTCCCATTGCAAACGATCGGCGGTGGGCGCGAGCGTGGCGATATTCGGGTAGATGATAGGCTCAGGATCCTGCTTCGACCGCTCGAAGCGGCCCTCGGAGCGGCGCCAGTCCTCGATCGAACTGAGAACCGCCGGTGTTGCCACCAAGTTTGTGGATGCCAGGCCTGCTGACACCAAGCCTGTCGGTGCCGAGTCAGTTGATATCAAATTTGCGGCTGCCAAGTCTGCGGCTGCGACAGTCGCGGGATGCGCGACGGAACCCGCATCGCCGGGCCACATCCAGTTGGCGGTGAAAAGCAGGCCAAGCAGGCAACAACCCATCACCAGAAAATAACGAAAAACCGGCATCACCACACCAACGCCCTTCAAGCACGCAAACGCCACCCGCTAGGATTGGTTCCGGGAATAACAGTTTTGGTTCAAGCGGCGACAAGAATAATTACAATTTGCATAATATGGTTACGTGCCGAAATTCGATACAGGCGGCGACAGGCACCACGAGAATGTGATCGCGGGGCAGGGCTCGCCGGCAGGCACGAAGGGCTGAGTGCGGCCGATTTCGAGACGGTTGTCTTTCACCGTGCCGCAAAGCCGCGCTGTTGCGGAAAGATGCCTGACCGGCTTTAACATTGCAATGGCTGGATAAAATCTGCGGCGATGATCTCATTCCTGAAACGCACGGCAACGCGGCTGTGGTCGCGAAAGGTCGAAATGGGCCTGGGCATCCGGGTCACGGTCGCCGCCTTCGCCGCGCTGGTGGTGGCGATCGCGCTGCACCTGCGGCTTCCGCTGTGGGCCGTGCTGACGGCGATCATCGTGACGCAGATGAGCGTCGGACGCTCGCTGAATGCGACCCGCGACTATCTCATCGGAACCATTGGCGGTGCGATCTACGGCGGGGCAATCGCGATCCTGATCCCGCATTCCGGCGAAAGCGGCCTGCTGGCCGTGCTGGTGCTGGCGGTGGCGCCGCTGGCCTTCGTGGCGGCGATCAATCCGAGCCTGAATGTCGCGACCGTGACGGCGATCATCGTGCTGTTGCTGCCGACGATGGGGCAGATGTCGCCGCTTGAATCCGCAATCGACCGGATTCTGGAGGTGACGGTCGGCGCGATCACAGGCCTGCTGGTTTCGTTTCTGGTGCTGCCGTCGCGCGCCCACAACCAGATTCGCGTCAATGCTGCGCGCGTGCTGGAACTGCTCGCGGATGCGCTCAATGAACTGCTCGCGGGACTGACGCGTGGCCGCGACAACGACGCCCTTCACGCGCTTCAGGATGGGATCGGGCAGGCCGTCACCGGATTGAACGCCATCGGCATCGAGGCCGAGCGCGAGCGATCAGCGCGGCTGTCCAGCGGACCGGAGACCGGTCCGTTGCTGCGGACCGTGCTGCGGCTGCGGCACGACGTCGTGATGATCGGGCGCTCCACGGTGGCGCCGCTGCCGATCAATCTTCAATCGCGGCTCGCGCAGCCACTCGCGAAACTCAGCGACGCCATGAGCGGGTACCTGAAGGCGTCGGCCGACGTGTTGCGGACCAGCGCTGGAGCGCCGGCATTTTTGCCGGTGCAGACGGCGCTTGAGGCCTACGCCGCGGAAGTCGCTGCGATGCGCAGCGAAGGACTCACGCGCGGACTGCCGGGCGACATGACCGAGCGTTTTTTCGCGCTGGGCTTTTCGCTGGAGCAGATACGGCAAAACTTAAGGGATCTCGAACGCTGCGTATCCGAATGGGCCGACCGGTCGGAGGTCACAGCCAGAAATGCCAACGATGCTGAGGAGACGAGATAGTCTTTCAGCGTTGGAGGCGGTTCGCTAGAGCGGGATGGGTTGACGATGAAGCGTTTCAACGCGTCATGGCCGGGCTAAAGCGCGAAGCGCATCTTCGCGCAGACCTCCCGGCCATCCACGTCTTTGATCGATTACATTTCAAGGCGCGGATGCCCGGCATAATGCCATGCATGACGTTCAATCAACTCTCATCCCGCTCTAGGGTCAGTGCCGATTTACACGTCCACGTTGGCACTGAGCGAGTTGTCCTGGATGAATTCGCGGCGCGGCTCGACCACGTCGCCCATCAGTTTGGTGAAGATGTCGTCGGCTTCGTCGACTTCCTTGATCTTCACCTGCAGCAGCGAACGCTCGTTGGTGTCGAGCGTCGTCTCCCAGAGCTGACTGGGGTTCATTTCGCCGAGGCCTTTGTAGCGTTGCAGTGCCACGCCCTTGCGGCCGGCATCGGTCACCGCATCGAACAGGCTGACGGGGCCGTGGATCGCGGTCTCTGTATCCTTGCGGCGCAGCAGGCCGGGCCGCGGATAGACTTCCTGCAGCTTGGCGGCGTATTCGTCGAGCTTGCGCGCATCGGCCGAACCAAGCAGCGCGTCGTCGATCATGGCGACATCCTTGACGCCACGCACGGTGCGCTCGAAGAAAAAGCCCTCGCCCTCTGTGAAACGTCCGACCCAGCCACGTTCAACCTCGTCGGCCAGCGCATCCATCCGCTTGGCGATGTAATCGGCGGCGGCGTTTGCGGTGGCAAGGTCACCGGTAACCTTCGGGTTGAGCACGCCGGCGATCGCAGCCTGCTCGATGACCTTGCGGTTGTAACGGCCGTGCAGATTATGCAGCACATTGCGGATGACGCGGGCGTCTTCCACCAGCGCCTGCAGGTCGCGGCCGCCACGGTCCTCGCCGGTGGCGAGCTTGAACACGCAATCGTCCAGACCGGTTCCGATCAGGTAATCTTCCAGCGCCCGCTCGTCCTTCAGATACTGTTCGGACTTGCCGCGTGTCACCTTGTAGAGCGGCGGCTGCGCGATATAGAGGAATCCGCCCTCGATCAGCGTCGGCATCTGGCGGAAGAAGAACGTCAGCAGCAGCGTGCGGATGTGCGCGCCGTCAACGTCGGCGTCGGTCATCACGATGATCTTGTGATAGCGCAGCTTCGACAGATCGAAATCGTCGCGGCCGATGCCGGTGCCCAACGCTGTGATCAGCGTGCCGATCTGCTCGGAGCCGAGCATCTTGTCAAAGCGCGCGCGCTCGACGTTGAGGATCTTGCCGCGCAACGGCAGCACCGCCTGAAATGCGCGGTTGCGCCCCTGCTTGGCGCTGCCTCCGGCCGAGTCACCCTCGACGATGAACAGTTCGGACTTGGCCGGGTCGCGTTCCTGGCAGTCGGCAAGCTTGCCGGGCAGCGAAGCGATATCCAGCGCGCCCTTGCGCCGCGTCAGTTCGCGTGCCTTGCGTGCGGCTTCGCGCGCAGCGCCGGCTTCGATTACCTTGCTGACGATCAGCTTGGCTTCGGTCGGATGCTCCTCGAACCATGCGGCGAGCGCCTCGTTGATGACGTTCTCGACCACCGGGCGCACTTCCGAGGACACCAGCTTGTCCTTGGTCTGCGACGAGAATTTCGGGTCGGGCACCTTCACGGAGAGCACGGCGGTCAAGCCTTCGCGGCAGTCGTCGCCAGTCAGCGCGATCTTTTCCTTCTTGGCGATCGCATCGGCATAGCCGTTGACCTGTCGTGTCAGCGCGCCGCGGAAACCGGCCAGATGGGTGCCGCCGTCGCGCTGCGGGATGTTGTTGGTGAAGCACAGGACATTCTCGTGGTAGCTGTCGTTCCACCACAATGCGGCCTCGACATTGATGCCGTTCATGTCGGCACGGATCATGATCGGTTCCGGCACCATCGCCTTCTTGTTGCGGTCGAGATATCTGACGAACTCGATGACACCGCCCTCGTACATCATCTGCTCGCGCTTCTCGACAGCGTGCCGCATGTCCGAGAGCAGGATGTTGACGCCGGAGTTCAGGAATGCGAGTTCGCGCAGGCGATGCTCCAGCGTGGCGAAATCGTATTCGACGTTGGTGAAGGTCTCGGTCGAGGCGATAAAGGTGACTTCGGTACCGCGCTTGCCATCGGCGTCGCCGACGATGGTCAACGGCGCCACGGCGTCGCCATGGGCGAACTCGATGAAGTGTTCCTTGCCGTTGCGCCAGACCCGCAATTGCAGTTTGCTCGACAGCGCGTTCACCACGGAAACGCCGACGCCATGCAGTCCGCCGGAGACCTTGTAGGAATTCTGGTCGAACTTTCCACCGGCGTGGAGCTGGGTCATGATGACCTCGGCCGCGGAGATGCCTTCGCCCTTGTGGATGTCCACCGGGATGCCGCGGCCGTCGTCGTAGACGGTGACCGAGTTGTCGGGATTGAGCGTGACCTGGACGACGGTGGCGTGCCCTGCCAGAGCCTCGTCTATGGCGTTGTCGACGACTTCATAGACCATGTGGTGCAGGCCCGAGCCGTCATCGGTGTCGCCGATATACATGCCCGGGCGCTTGCGGACGGCGTCGAGGCCTTTCAGAACTCGAATCGATTCCGCGCCGTACTCGATGGGCGCAGCAGGCTCGGTGTCGGCAAGTTGCTGCCGGGCGGGTTCGTTCATGAAAGGCCTTCAAAAAGTGTCCCGAATCAGCCGAAGACGATCGCGGCTGAGAGGCTCTATTTCTGGCATGAAAGCGGCATTGCGCCTAGCGCAAAGTAGCCTTTGTCAAACCTTGAATAGATAGGGTTTTTAGCCCATTTTTCAAGGTTGGGACACCCGGATTTCGGAGCCCTGAAAAAGCGCGACTTGGCGGCCCGCCCGATCTCCGTGCCGACAAAGTTCCCGAGTTGCGGTTGTTGCATCCGGGCGCCGCAACGCCTACAAGCCGCACTTCAGCGAGATCACAGACGATGGCCCACAACTACGCGATCAATGATGACGTTCACCATCAGCTTCAGGGCCCGCAGGGCCGCGCCGATGTGAAGGAGCGCAGTATCTATACCGTTGTCTCTCGCCTGCCGATCGAGGCTGACGGCCGCCCGCGCTACCGCATCAAGAGCAAGACCGAGAACATCGAGCGGGTGGTCACCGAGGAACAGATCAGCCGGCTGGTTTGAGCGCTCGCGTATCAGCGCGGCCCGTCAGTAGACGTGCAGCGACAGCGTGTCTCCATCGGGCGCAATCATCACGCCCCAGGTATCGTCGGCCCCAACGTCGATCTCGTTGTTTCGGGCCGGATGGCCTGCGACCTTCACCGCATATTTGTATTTTCCGGGCGGCAGATCCAGCGTTGGGCCCTTCATGTGCGGCCCACCGGCGCCAGCCGCGATCTTGACGGTCTGCTTGTTGATGGTGATCGCGGCCTCCGCATCGCCGAGGTTGCCGAGCAATAGCCTGGCCTGACCGGGCTTCGGCAGTACCTCGCCCTTGGCCGCTGCGGCAGGAATTTTCTGCGCGAGGGTGACCGTCGTTTCGCTGTTCTTTCGTCCAAGATTCAGCGCGGCCGGGCCGTCGGGCGTCGTGAATGCGAGCTGGACGCGGTCGGGCTTGGTCACGGCCCGCTCCGCCGCTTCCTTCCATCCGAGCTTGCCCAGTTCGCTGCGGTAGAAGGCGAGCACAGATGCAAGATCAGCCGGAATGCTGGCCTCGAGTTCGCGTCGGAACGGGGCCTCGCTGCCCGGCAATTTGCCCGCTGCGATAGAGCTCATGCTGTGTTCCTTGGGAACCGGCAGTGCGGAATCCGGCTCCGCTTCGAGCGGAGCCACTTTCGCAGCCGGCTGATCATCAGCGCTGCTTGATTGGGCATTTGCGATCTCAAGGCCGGAGCCATCCGCACTGACGTTTACCTGAGGTCCCATCTGCATAATGGTGATCGAAATCTCCTTGCCACCCCTGGAGAACTGCATCGCGGCCATGTTGGGATTGTTGATTACCGACGGCTGCGCCTTCCAGCCGAGCGGCTTCAGGGCGCTGCGATAAAAACCTGCGAGCGCCTTCACGCTCGACGATGATTTGAACGCGAGCTTGCCATCCGCGCCATCGAATTCGACATTCTCGGCGCCTTCCGGCAGCGGAATGGGCGATGTCTTGCCGGCCTGCTTCGCACGCAAGGGAGCGTCCGAGAGGCTTGCAGCTTGCTGTGCGCGACGAACATTGTCGGCCGCGATCAGCGCCGTTGCCGTGGACATCGCGTCCTTCATGAAGTTGTCGTCGGCATGTTTTTTGCGCGCGCTCGTGCGGCCAGCGCGGCCGGCGACACCTGCATGACAAAGCTGGCCTCGGTCAGATCATACTTATGACCGAGCTTGAGCGTGCCGGTCTCTTCGGGAGACGCGAAGTTGAGCGTGACCTCGTCCGATGTGACGCTCGCACCTTCTGTTTTTTCCTTCCAACCGCGCGCGGTCAACTCGCGACGATAGAAGGCGAGAACCACGGGCATCTCAGCGATCACCGTCGCGTGCACTTCCCGATGGTCCGACGTGGCGTCGCACGTGCTTCCCGCGGATGTGATGCGATCCGGTCTCGGCAGGCCGCCGGTATCGGGACCTGCGCCGAGATCCTGGGGCAGGGCAAATGGTGCGACCCTGACGTCCACGGCGGTCTTGTTGTCATCGCGCTGTTGCAATGACAGCATAATGGGCAATTGCCGGTCGCGGTCGTCACGCCGGAAATAGGCGCGTGCGCCGCGCTCGGTCTTGTCGTCGATCACGGCATTCGGCCAGCGCGCTTTGGCGTCGTCGGCGGATAACGGAATCCACCCGGACGCTTCAAATTCACGACGATAGAATCCAAGACTCGCATCGACGTTGCCCGGCGCTGTGCAGGCGAGATAAGGCCTGCGCTCGTCGAACACGATATCCGTGGCGCCGTCAGGAAACGGCACGTCGGCGTAGATCCGGTTCGCGGTGTAATATACCGCGGATTGATTAGGCCGGCCGAGGGCCTGTGTGAACATCACGAAAACGGCTTGCGTGCCCTTCTTGAACAGCAGGTTGGCTTTGTAGTCCGACAGCGGCTGCACATATTGCACCCAGCCATTATCAGCCATCATCTTTTGGACCGACGCGATCGTGGTCCGCACGACGCCGGGGACGATGTAGATGACGCGATCCGGACGTGAATCCGGATCGTCGTGCGCCGCCGCGAGGCGTGGCAGCTGAGTGACGTCGGCTAGTCCGTTGTCGGCTCTCGCCGCAGTTGCTGTCGCGATGAGCGTGAACGAAACAGCGGCCAGCAGATATCGGCGCATCGCCAGGTGGGCACGGCGTCGGGTCATGATTTGTCTCCGGGTCTGACGCATCAAATCCCGGGCG
>JBDTCP010000176.1:0-6134 GCA_039923555.1 Nitrobacter sp. | reverse complement strand
CTGGGCCGCGCTTACAACACCGTGGTGCCCTCCTCCGGCAAGGTGCTGACCGGCGGTGTCGATGCCAACGCACTGCAGCGCCCGAAGCGCTTCTTCGGTGCCGCGCGCAACATCGAGGAAGGCGGGTCATTGACCATCATCGCCACCGCGCTGGTCGACACCGGCAGCCGCATGGACGAAGTGATCTTCGAAGAATTCAAGGGCACCGGTAACTCAGAGCTCATCCTCGACCGCAAGGTATCTGACAAGCGCACCTTTCCGGCCATCGATATCTCGCGCTCGGGCACGCGCAAGGAAGAGCTCATCACCGATCCGCAACTGCTCAAGAAAATGTACGTGCTGCGCCGAATTCTCAATCCGATGGGCACGATGGATGCGATCGACTTCCTGCTCGACAAGCTGCGCAATACCAAGAACAACTCTGAATTCTTCGAGTCGATGAATACGTGATCAGCCGTTGTTTTTGCGTCGGCATGGCCGGGCATAGCCGTTCGAAGAACGGCGTCGTTTCGCTTGCCCATGGTCCCGGCCATCCACGTCTTTGAGCAGGCCTGTCATTGGGCCCTGCTTTCGCAGCGATGACTTCTATACAGAGGTCTGCTGCATCACCAGATCGACAAGCGCCTGCGGAGCCGTGACCGGCAGCGAACAGCTCTGGTTACGGCAGACAAAAGCTGCAGCGCCCTGCGCGGAATCAGCCTTGGCACGTGCGGGGTGATCGGCTGGCAAAGCGTCCCCACGCGGCGCGTGCAGCACGATGCTGGTGGCATGCGGCAGTTTCCGTGCGGCGTTGAGCAAGGCGTCGGCTTGCACACCTTCGCCGACCACGACGATTTCCGCACCGGTGAGACGGAGATCGAGTCCATTCAGAAACGACAGATGGCCAAAGCCGTTCTCGGCCGCGCGAGGCAGCAAGGCGCCGAACAGGGCATCGATCTGGCCGCGCCATTTTGAATCGCCCGTCAGCGCCGCGAGCCGCACCAGGTTTTGTGCGATCAGTCCACTGTGATTCGGGATGGCGTCATCGACTGTCGAATGCGGCCGTACGATCAGTCCTTCGGCATCGTCGGCCGTGAGATAATAACCACCGTGTTCGGCGTCGGCATAATGCGTGTCCAGGCTCGCCTGCCAGCGCAGCGCCTGGTCCAAAAACGCGGTGTCGCCGGTGGCTTCGAACAACGCGAGCGCGGCACGTATCATCGCCGCATAGTCAGAGGCCAGCGCCGGCAGGAGCAGCCTGCCCTCGCGCCAGGAATGGCCGAGCCGGTCGCCGCGCGTCATCAACTTCCGAACGAAGTCGAATGCCGTTCGGGCGGTTTCGAGCCAGCCCGGCAAATCGAAGGCACAAGCCCCGTGAACGAGTGCCGAGATCATCAGGCCGTTCCAGTCGGCGAGAACCTTATCGTCGAGTCCCGGACGGCCCCGGCTCGCGCGTCGCGCCAGCAGCTTCGCGCGCAGCGCTTGCATGTGTGTGCCGTCGTCGCTGTCGAGGTGGAAACTCTTCAGACGATTGGGAATGTTGTGACCTTCGAAGTTGCCCCGTGCGGTGATATCGTATCGCGCGGCAAATTCAGCGGCGTCAGTAGCGCCGAGCACCTCTTCGATCTCGTTCAGCGACCAGACATAGAACTTGCCCTCCTCGCCTTCGGAGTCGGCGTCAAGTGACGAGGCAAACGCGCCCTCACCTGTCAGCATCTCGCGGCGCAGCCAATCGACGGTCTCGATCGCCCGCTCGCGGTACAGCAGGTTGGTGCTGCGTGCATAGTCGAGCGCAAGCAGGTCGAGAATTTGCGCGTTGTCGTAAAGCATCTTCTCGAAGTGCGGCACCAGCCATCTGTCGTCGACCGAATAGCGCGCGTAGCCGCCGCCGAGGTGATCGTAGATGCCGCCCTGGCTCATCTGGGTCAGCGCCAGCGTGGTGGTTGCGAAGAAGCGCTCGCCGTGAGTGCGCATGCCGGCGCGCCAGATAAATTCCAGCATGGAGCATTGCGGAAACTTCGGCGTACCACGCAGACCACCGGTCACCGGATCGGTCGAATGCGCAATCGAGGCAGCCGCGCCATTGAGTTCGGTGGTGCCCAGGTTCGCTGGAGTTTCCGCCGTCGCGCGTTTGGCGAGCTGCGCGATCAGCGCATCGCGAGTCTTCACGACCCTATCGGGCTGCTCGCGAAAAACCCGCGCCACCGACTGCAACACGTCGGTAAATGCCGGGCGGCCGTAATCCGGCAGCTTTGAAAAATATGTGCCGCCCCAGAACGGCGATCCATCTGATGACAGGAACATCGTCAGCGGCCAGCCGCCCTGCTCGCCGAGATGCTGCAGCGCGCTCATGTAGATCTGATCGATATCCGGCCGCTCCTCGCGATCGACCTTGATGCAGACGAACAACTCGTTCATCACCGCGGCGGTCTCGTCGTCCTCAAAACTTTCGTGCGCCATGACATGGCACCAGTGACAGGCGGCGTAGCCGATCGACAGCAGGATCGGACGGTCGGTCCGCTGCGCCTCGGTGAGCGCCTCGGGTCCCCACGGCCACCAGTCGACGGGATTATGCTGGTGCTGCAGCAGATAGGGGCTTGTTTCCGTAGCGAGACGATTCGTGGGACGGGCTGCGCCTGTTGCAGCGGGATTCATATGGAGCCGTCCTTCTGCGAATATGTGATGCCGGAACGCTGCTGACGTGAGGTTCCGCCGATGTTATCGGGATTTCTCGTTGTGTCATCGAAGCTGGATAAGACAAATAGGCAATGCATCCGCGAGAGCAAACCATCTTCGCCCTGTCGTCGGGCCGGCCGCCATCGGCGATCGCCGTCGTGCGCATTTCGGGCGCGGAGGCCGGTACCGCACTTCAAGAAATCTCAGGTGGAATTCCTGATGCGCGCATGGCGCAGCGGGTGCTGCTGCGAGATCGTGCTGGAGAAGCCATTGATGATGCTATCGTTTTATGGTTCGCCGGACCTGCGAGCGAGACCGGTGAAGATGTCGCGGAGTTCCACGTTCACGGCGGCCGCGCGGTACTGAATGCGTTATTCGCAGCGCTGTCGTCGATCGACAATGTGAGAACCGCTGAGCCGGGAGAGTTTACCCGGCGCGCGTTCGAGAACGGCAAGATCGATCTGACCGAGGCCGAAGGTCTCGACGATCTCGTCCATGCCGACACCGACCGGCAGCGCCGCCAGGCCTTGCGGCAATTGCAGGGACTGCTCGGCAATCGCGCGCGGGGCTGGCGCAAGCAGTTGATCGAAGCGTCGGCCTTGATCGAGGCCGGAATCGATTTCGCCGATGAAGGCGATGTACCGGAAGACCTGCTGAAGCCCGCGATGGAAAAGATTGCGCAGCTCCGTCACGAGATTGAAGAAACCCTTGCGGTATCGGCACAAAGTGAACGGCTGCGTGATGGCCTGACGGTCGCGATCGCAGGCCCGCCGAATGCCGGCAAGTCGACGCTGCTCAATCGTCTCGCGCGTCGCGAGGCCGCGATCGTGTCGCCGCATGCCGGAACGACGCGCGATGTCATCGAAGTGCATCTCGATCTCGAAGGTTATCCCGTGACGTTGATCGATACGGCGGGCATTCGCGAGACCGACGATGCGGTCGAGCAGGAAGGCGTGCGGCGCGCACGTGATCGCGCGGCGTCGGCGGATCTGGTGCTATGGCTTGCGGATGACGACGCCGACGTCAGTCTGCCGCAAACGATCGGCGAGGGCGGTGCGCCGCTCTGGCGGGTCCGCAACAAGGTCGATCTTTCGAGCCCGGAAAATGATGGGGCGAATCCAGGGCAGCCTGGTGCGAAGCTGGGGCAGGGGGTTTCAACGCGGCATTTCCGGATTTCGGCGTCGCGCGGCGATCGCGTTGACGAGCTGGTGGCGTCGCTGACATCGTTCGCGGACACCTGGTTCGGCCCGGGCGAAACCGCCGTTATAACGCGTTTGCGGCACCGCAACATATTGCAGAATGCCGCAGCATCGCTGGCGAAAGCGGGGGCATTGGTCGGGCAGGGCGACGAACTCGTAGCCGAAGAAGTTAGAATTTCAGTTCATTTGTTGGGACGACTGCTGGGTCGCGTTGACATAGACGATGTCCTCGACTCGATTTTTCGGGAATTTTGTATTGGTAAGTAATAATTGTTTATTTATTACTTGTAATGCGAAGGGGTCCTGTTTCACGTGAAACAGCACGGCGGTCGTTTGACGCGAAATCCGCTCAAATCCAGCCTTTCGGATCGAAAAATCGTGGGCTAGAAGTCATCCGAAATTCAAGCCGGATTACGGAATGCAGGCATCATTCGACGTCATCGTAATAGGAGGCGGCCACGCCGGCAGCGAGGCCGGCGCCGCAGCCGCGCGCATGGGGGCGCGCACCGCCCTCGTGACTCATCGTTTTGCGACCGTCGGCGCCATGTCCTGCAATCCCGCGATCGGCGGACTCGGCAAGGGCCATCTGGTTCGCGAGGTCGATGCGCTGGACGGCCTGATGGGTCGCGTCGCCGATGCCGCCGGCATCCAGTTCCGGATGCTCAACCGCCGCAAGGGTCCGGCGGTCCGTGGTCCGCGTGCCCAGGCCGACCGCAAGCTATATGCCGCCGCGATGCAGGCTGCGATTCGCGGGACTGCGAACCTGGAGGTCATCGAAGGCGAGGCGGACGACCTGATCGTTGCAGACGGCAGAGTTGCTGGCATTCGTCTGGTAGACGGCCGCGAACTCCAGGCCGGCGCGGTCGTCGTCACGACCGGCACCTTTCTGCGCGGCCTGATCCACCTAGGCGAAAAGAGCTGGCCGGCCGGTCGGGTCGATGAAGCGCCGGCGCTCGGTCTGTCCGCATCCTTCGAGCGGATCGGCTTTACGCTTGGCCGGCTCAAGACCGGGACGCCGCCGCGGCTCGACGGCACCACGATCGACTGGGCTGCGGTTGAAATGCAGCCGGGTGACGATCCGCCGGAGCCATTTTCGGTGATGACCGGGCGTATCACCACGCCGCAGATCCAGTGCGGCATCACCCGCACCACGCCGGCCACTCATGATGTCATTCGGGCCAACGTGCATCGTTCGCCGATGTATTCCGGCCAGATCACAAGCTCGGGCCCGCGCTACTGCCCGTCGATCGAGGACAAGATCGTCCGCTTCGGCGATCGCGACGGGCACCAGATCTTCCTAGAGCCGGAGGGTCTCGACGACACCACCGTTTATCCCAACGGCATCTCGACCTCGCTACCGGAGGACGTGCAGCTTGCGATCCTGGCTACCATCCCGGGACTCGAAAAGGTCAGGATGGTCCGGCCGGGCTACGCAATCGAATACGACCACGTCGATCCGCGTGAACTCCATCCGACACTGGAAGCGAAGCGGCTGCGGGGCTTGTTTCTGGCGGGGCAAATCAACGGCACGACCGGTTACGAAGAGGCTGCGGCTCAGGGGCTTTTTGCGGGTCTGAATGCGGCATTGGCCGCGGGCGGCGGCGATCCCGCTGTGTTCGACCGTGCCGATGGCTATCTCGGCGTGATGATCGATGACCTCGTGACCCGCGGGATCACCGAACCCTATCGGATGTTCACCTCGCGCGCCGAATACCGGCTGACGCTGCGTGCCGACAACGCGGACCAGCGGCTGACGGACAGGGGCATTGCGCTGGGATGTGTCGGGCCAGGGCGGGCGGCTCATCATCAGGCCAAGATGGCCGCCTTGAGCGCGGCAAAGGCCCTGGCGAAATCACTGACGATCACCCCGAATGAAGCCGCCAGACATGGGCTTTCGCTCAATCACGACGGCCATCGGCGGTCTGCGTTCGAGCTTTTGTCCTATCCGGAGACCGGGTGGAGCGAGGTGGCCGCAATCTGGTCGGAACTGTTGGCCATCCATCCAGCAATCGCCGTCCATCTGGAGATCGACGCCAAATACGACGTCTATTTGAAGCGCCAGACTGCCGATGTCGAGGCGTTCCGCCGCGATGAAAGTCTTGTGCTCGCCGATATCGACTACGATGCCGTCCCGGGGTTGTCCAACGAGGCGCGGACCCGGCTCGAGCATGCACGACCCCGCACGGTCGGGCAGGCGGGACACCTCGATGGCATTACGCCGGCCGCGCTTGGGATTCTGGCGGCCTATCTGCGCCGCGAGGCGCGGAAGGCAAAGTCGGC
>JBDTCP010000175.1:0-5411 GCA_039923555.1 Nitrobacter sp. | reverse complement strand
GTCAGGACAATCAGTGCGACAAAGACAATGGCAAAAATATCGAAGCCGGTCATGAAACTCTCCCTGGGGGCGCCTTCCGAAACGCGCGCCGCCCGCACCGCCTCACGCGATTGCAAGGCGGTGAACTCCCGTTTTGTCGCTACCGGAAGATGTAAGGTTCGATTGGCGGAAAGCGAGGGGCGCGACAAGACCGCTGCCATTCTGACGGCTCGCAACGCAAGCCCTCAGCGACAAACGCGAAGCGTTTGCGCGGGGAATGACGACCTGGCTTAAATCCAGCCCTGAAGCTCGCGCAGCACCAGCTGCCGGATCACGTCCATGCCGGGATCGCTGTCGTTCAGGCAGGGGATGGCGGTAAATTCCTCGCCGCCGTTGTGGCGGAAGATCTCCGCATTCTCCTGCGCGATTTCCTCCAGCGTCTCCAGACAATCGGCCGAGAAGCCGGGCGTGATAACCGCCAGACGCTTCACGCCATCCTTCGCCAGCTTCTCGACGGTCTTGTCGGTGTAAGGCTGCAGCCACTGATCGAAGCCGAAGCGCGACTGGAACGTCAGCATCAATTTTGACGCATCAAGCCCCATTCGCTTGCGCAGGGCTTCGGTGGTCGCGACGCATTGCGCCTGATAAGGATCACCCTTGTCGATATACGCCTGCGGCATGCCGTGGAACGACGCCATGATGACCTCGGGCGTGAACGAGAGCGAGGCGAGATGCGTCTTGATCGAAACCGCCAGCGCCTCGACATAATCCGGATCGTCATAGTATGGCGGCGTCACCCGCAGCGTCGGCTGCGCGCGCATCTCGCCGAGCACGCGAAATACTTCGTCACACACCGTGGCGGAAGTAGCCGCCGAATATTGCGGATAGAGCGGCACCACCAGCAGCCGGTCGCAACCCTGTGCTGTCAGCGCACGGATGCGCGAGCGGATCGACGGATTGCCATAACGCATCGCCCAATCGACGATGACATGGTCATGATCGGCGATCGACGCCGCGAGCTTGTCGGACTGCGCGCGAGTGATGGTCTTGAGCGGCGACTCGTTCTGCTCGGTGTTCCAGATCTTCAGGTAGTCGCGCGCCTTGCGGCGCGGGCGGGTATTCAGAATGAAGCCGTTCAGTGCCAGCTTCCAGACTAGGCCCTGCTTCTCGATGACGCGCGGATCGGACAGGAATTCCTTCAGATAGACGCGCAAGCCGCGGGCATCGGCGGTGTCGGGCGTGCCGAGATTGACGAGCAAAACGCCGACGCGCTCGCGCGGCGCACCCGCCGCGGGCCGGGCCTTGCCGATAGGAATAACGACCGTCATGACGTCTGGCTTCGCGCGCCGGCCCGTTCTTGTCAAGTCTGCGCATCTGCCGGTACTGTCGCGGACTGGCTGCGAAGGGGATTGTCATGACGGTCGCCGAATGGTGTGTCTTCGGGGCGGTCAATCTGTACTTGATGACGATCGCGCCATTCAAGGCGATGGGGTTTCGCAGCTTCGACAACGCCCGCCCGCGCGATCCCGAATTCTACGACGAACCGCTGCGCGCCCGCGCGCTTGGGGCGCACCTGAACGGCATCGAGGCCTTTCCGTTGTTCGCGGCGGCCGTGCTGCTTGCGGAATTTCGCGCCTCACCCCAGCATCTGATCGACGAACTGGCGATCCTGTTCCTGATCGTCCGTGCCGCTTATGTCCTGACCTATCTTGGTGACCGGCCGACGCTGCGGTCGATCCTCTGGAGCGTCGGGTTTGCGATCACACCGCAATCTTTTTCCTGCCGGTGCTCCGCCGCTGGCTGTCTTAAGTGTCAGGTCTAAATGCCGCCTACGCCGCCTGCGGCGTCTCCACCAGTCCGCGCCGCCGCAACAGAGCCTCTGGTTCCGGTTCGCGGCCGCGGAAGGCGATGTAGGCTTCTTCCGGATCGCGCGAGCCGCCTGACGAATAGATGTCGTCATGCAGCCGCTTCGCGGTCGCCGGATCGAAAATATCGCCGGCCTCCTCGAAGGCACCGAAGGCATCGGCATCCATCACTTCGGACCACATGTAGCTGTAGTAGCCCGCGGCATAGTGATCGCCGGAGAAGATGTGGCCGAACTGGGTCGGCCGGTGCCGCAGCGAAATCTCGGCGGGCATCCCGATCTTCTCCAGTTCGGCACGCTCGAAAGCCCTGACATCGGCCACCGCCGAAGCCGGCTGGCTATGGAACTCCAGATCCATCAGCGCCGAGGCGACAAATTCGACAGTGGCAAAGCCCTGGTTGAATTTTCGCGCCGCGAGAAAACGCTCGAGCAGATCGTCCGGCAACGGCTCGCCGGTCTGGTCGTGTCGCGCGAACTGGCGCAGCACCTGCGGCTGCTCCTGCCAGTGTTCGTAGAGCTGCGAGGGCAGTTCGACGAAATCGGTGAACACGCTGGTCCCCGACAGCGAGGGATAGGTCACGTTCGACAGCATGCCGTGCAGGCCGTGGCCAAACTCATGGAACAGGGCGCGCGCGTCATCCGGCGATAGCAGCGATGGCTGGCCTTCGGCGCCTTTGGCGAAGTTGCAGACGTTCAGCACCAGCGGCGCGACGTCGCCGTCGAGCTTCTGCTGGTCGCGCAACGATGTCATCCACGCGCCGGACCGCTTCGAGGCACGAGCAAAGTAATCCCCGTAAAACAGCGCCTGATGCTTGCCCGACGCATCCTTCACTTCCCACACCCGCACGTCCGGATGCCAGACCGGGATATCCGTGCGGTCCGAGAAGGTGAGCCCGAACAGGCGATGCGCGCAGTCGAAGGCTGCGGCAATCATGCCGTCCAGCGTCAGATACGGCTTGATCGCGGCATCATCGAAATCGGCGCGGATCTGCCGCAGCTTTTCCGCGTAGTAGCGCCAGTCCCACGGCGCCAGGGTGAAGTTGCCACCCTCCTCGGTGATCAACGTCTGCAGGGCGTCGCGGTCGGCGAGCGCCCGCGCACGGGCCGGCTTCCAGACCCGTTCCAGCAGGCTGCGGGCGGCTTCCGGCGTCTTGGCCATGGAGTCCTCAAGGCGATAGGCGACGAAACTCGGGTAGCCCAGGAGTTTTGCGCTCTCCTCGCGGAGGCTGAGGATTTCCGGGATGACGGCGTTGTTGTCGTGGGCGTTGCCGTTGTCGCCGCGCGCGATGAAGGCCTTGTAGACCTTTTCGCGCAGATCGCGGCGGCGCGAGCTCTTGAGGAACGGTTCCACGGAGGAGCGCGAGGGGGTGACGATCGCCTTGCCGGGAAACCCGCGCTCTTCGGCCGCAGCGTGCGCCGCTGCGACGAAACTCTCCGGCAGACCATCAAGATCACCCTCGCCGAGTTCAAGGAACCACTCCTGTTCGTCGCCGAGGAGATTGTGGCTGAAGGTGGTGCCGAGATGCGCCAGCCGCTCATTGATCTCGGCCATCCGCGCCTTCGCGGTGTCGTCGAGGCCGGCGCCGGCCCGGTGGAAGCGTATGTAGGTGCGCTCCAGCAGACGCAACTGCTCCGGCGTCAGCCCAAGCGATACACGATTCTCATGAAGCTGCGCGACGCGGCCGAACAGCACCGCGTTCATCATGATCGGGTTCCAGTGCCGCGCCATCCGCAGGGAGACATCCTTGTCGATCTCAAGCAGCGCCGGATTGGAGTGTGCCGACACCAGATCGTAGAACACCGCCGACACCTTCGCGAGCAGCTTTCCCGCACGCTCCAGCGCGATGATTGTGTTCGCGAAGTCCGGCTCCGAGGGATCGTGGGTGATGGCGGCCACCTCGGCAGCATGATCAGCGAACGCCTGCTCGAAGGCCGGCAGGAAGTGCTCCGGCGCGATTTCGCCGAACGGCGGGGTCGCAAATGGCGTCGTCCAAGGTTTCAGCAGCGGATTTTCGGCGCCGGATGAATCGACCGGAGATTGAGAAATGTCTGACATGAGGGTCCTGCTTTTTGCCCGTTTCCGCACATTCTTGCCGCTATCCGGAGGAGCGAAACTATAGCACGCGACGGGACTTTTTTAGGCTTTTTAGCGCTTGCCGCGGCGGCCATTTTCGAAGAGATTGCCGCCCGCAACAGGACCGATAGACATGAGTTCGCAACCGTCCACCTCCGCCTCGCGCACGATCGCATGGCCCAGCGTCATCACCGTGATCTCGGCGGCGATCCTGATCGGCGCGGAAGTGTTCGGTGCCGCCTTCGCCGGCGGCTGGGCGCTCGCCATCCTGTTCGGGCTCAGCGACACGGAAGCGCACATCCTCCAGGCGGTGCTGTTCGCGATCGGCGTCTTCGTGATGATCAACTTCATCCGCGCCGCCCAGCGCGTCGAACCCTTCGTGCGGCGGGCCTAGCAGAAACCGCTGCCGCGCAAGGCTAACTTCGCCGCCTGCGTGCGCGCCTCGCTTACGTTTTATTAAACAACTTTAACATCCGTTCATCTTCGGCGGGTGCTTGCGCGTCGTAGTGACCGCATCGTGGGGAAACTTCGCCGCGCCTGAAAAAAATAGTTGCGAAGCCGAGTCAAAAGACTTATTTCCGCTTTGCCCAATTTCGCACGTGCCTGTGGTCGTGTGTCAGTCGGTAGGTATCCGGACAAGAGGCCGGACAGCCGCCAAGGGATGAAGAACCGAGGGTCGCTCAAGTCGCCTAAGACTTGAGAGTCCAGCCTCTCTCTCAAGAGGGGCCGTTGAAGGTCTCTTCGCTCCTTGCAACCGTGACTGGCAGCCGGAGGCGAACCGGCGCACCTCGTTCTCAACGGGGGACGCGACTTAAAGCAACGACGGATCGGGCTTTTTTGGTCTCTGCCGGCTTTCCACCAGCCGGCGCGAATACCGAAGAGGCTTGTCCTTCATTGCCAGGTGTGCGGGCGGGATCCTTCCCAACCAATCCACGGCAGCACAGTCGGTTTGAGTTTTTTGGCTGCATTGCGCCTCCATCGCGCGGTGTGGCCGGAGCACTCTTATCCGAGATCATTTTTGAACGTGTCCCGTCGCTGGGCCGTTTGGAGGGTGCTATGACCGAACGCATTCAGGAATTCCTGCGCAACCGCCGCAACGAGGGCCAGGACGCCGAGCCGTGCCTCGTCGTCGATCTCGAAGTCGTGCGCGACAACTACCAGAGCTTCTCCAAGGCGCTGCCGGACAGCCGCGTGTTCTACGCGGTGAAGGCCAACCCGGCGCCGGAAGTGCTGTCGCTGCTGGCTTCGATGGGCTCGTGCTTCGACTGCGCGTCGGTGGCCGAGATCCAGATGGCGCTGGCCGCGGGGGCAACCCCGGAGCGCGTCTCCTATGGCAACACGATCAAAAAGGAGCGCGACATCGCGCGCGCCTTTGCGCTCGGGATTCGCCTGTTCTCGGTCGATTGCAGCGCCGAAGTTGAGAAGATCGCCCGCGCGGCGCCCGGCTCGAAAGTGTTCTGCCGCATTCTCTATGACTGCGCAGGCGCGGAATGG
>JBDTCP010000174.1:0-6024 GCA_039923555.1 Nitrobacter sp. | reverse complement strand
CCACATGAGGGAGTTACCGGAAACCGTCGCGGCTCTGCAGGCTGCGACAATGAAGGTAACCGGCTGATTAAGTAGGAGAATCCTACTTCGTGTCGCGGATATTAACCATCAGTTAACGATCGGGATCGCCGCCATTGCGGCGGTGTCGTCCCACTACTATGGTCCGCGCGGGGGCTGCGGCGGTTCGCCGCAACTGAAGACGGATAATCGATCATGCGCCGGTTTATCGTAATTGCAGCAGCGGGCATCAGCCTGGCCGGCTGCTCTTCAACTTCGTTCGATGCGTTCAAGCCCTCACCACAGACCGTAACGGTGGAGTTGGAGTCGGTCCCGTCAGGCGCCGACGCCCGGACATCGCAAGGACAGTCTTGCAAAACCCCCTGCTCGGTAGCGGTTCCCGCAGCGGAAGGCTTCAGCGTCTCCTACACATTGGCCAACTATCAGCCTTTGACGGTGCCGGTACAGGTGGCCCATCAGCCCGGCGATTTTACGTCTCCTGCGGCAACGACGGTCGATCCTAACCCGGTGGTCGGTGAACTGCAGCCGGTCACGCCGCCGAAGCCCGTCCGGAAAAGGCCACGCAAACCACGCGCGCCCAAGGCAACCGCGGCTCCGGCGACTGCGGCTCCGGCGGCCTCACCTTTCCCTGAACCAACTGCCACTCCTGAGCCTGTTCCGGCCCGTTGATTTCTTACGCACTGCAGCAAACTCAAACCCGGCGCATTGCGCATTGTATGGTAGCTACAACGGGCCTACATTACGGGATAGATACGCCGTACGCCGTTGCGATAAGGCAAACTGAATGACCGGTTGTTCTGCCCTCACCGAGGCTTCAAACTCACATAGCATGGTCGACCCGTATGGGCGGACCATCAGCTATTTGCGCGTGTCGGTCACAGATCGCTGCGATCTTCGCTGCTTCTATTGCATGTCCGAAGACATGACGTTTTTGCCGAAGGTCGATTTGCTCACGCTCGAAGAGCTTGATCGTCTCTGCTCGGCATTCATCGCCAAGGGCGTGCGCAAGCTGCGGCTGACCGGTGGCGAGCCATTGGTTCGTCGCAACGTGATGTCGCTATTCCGTTCGCTGTCTCGTCACCTCGGGACCGGAGCGCTGAACGAACTGACGCTCACGACAAACGGATCGCAACTGGCGCGTTTCGCGGCCGAACTGGCGGACTGCGGTGTACGGCGGATCAACGTGTCACTCGACACGCTCGATCCAGCCAAGTTTCGCGAGATCACGCGCTGGGGCGACATGCAGAAGGTCATGGCCGGCATCGACGCGGCACAAGCCGCGGGCCTCGCCGTCAAAATCAATGCGGTCGCGCTCAAAAACCTGAACGACGATGAAATACCATCTCTGATGGAGTGGGCGCACGGGCGAGGCATGGCACTGACCCTCATTGAGGTCATGCCGATGGGCGATATCGGCCAATCCCGCACCGACCAGTACCTGCCGCTGTCCATGGTGCGCGCGCGGCTCGCGGACAAGTACACCCTCACCGATGTTGAGGACAGTACGGGCGGCCCTGCCCGCTACGTTCGGATCAGCGAGACCGGCGGAAAGCTTGGCTTCATCACGCCGATGACCCACAATTTCTGCGAATCCTGCAACCGCGTCCGCATCACCTGCACGGGCACCCTGCATACTTGCCTCGGCCATGAAGACGCCTCGGACCTGCGCCGGCCGCTTCGCGCCTCCGCCAGCGACGATCTGCTGTACGAAACGATTGATCGCGCCATCGGCCTCAAGCCGAAAGGCCATGACTTTATCATCGACCGTCATAACCGTCCGAGCGTAAGCCGGCACATGAGCGTGACCGGCGGTTAGGCAGGAACGCGTTTTCGCGGCACCCAGCGGTTCGATTTCAACAGCGTATCCTGTTTCAGCGAGGCCTCTGAAACGCTGCCGCGAATGTCAAATCCTCTGCACGGGGATCAGGCGGTCGAAGCAGACGTCGCCTGGGCGGCACGCTGGATCGCCTGCCCGACAAAATTGTAGGCGGACGAGGCCTTGACGATTGCCGACGCCGGCAGAAAAATCTGCGTCACTTTCGTTCCATCGGCCATGGTGATCGTGGTGTTTGTCGAGCCGTCGCTATTGGTCGTGGAATCGCTGCTCACGCCGTCGAGCGCCTGCAACAAGGAATCCTCGCCGGATTGCTTCGCACCGCCGGCATGATGCGCATGATGATGTCCATGACCGCCTGCGCCCTTCAGGGCCCTGGACATCTCGTCGAGGCTCACCGAGCCGTCGCTATTGGTATCCAGTTTGCTGAACACGTCGTCGGCCTGCGCCAGATTGGTGCCACCGGCGCCGAGCGCGCTTTCGAATTCGGATTTGTTGATCGCACCGTCGCCGTTGCCGTCGATCTGCGAGAACAGATCCTGCAACGCATCGGAGGCGCTGGCGGTGGAAGCCGGCTGGTTCGACGACTGTCCCTGTGCCGCCAGGAGCGCGCTCATGGTAGCCGGCGAGATCCGGGTTCCGGGCTGGGAGCCCGGCGAGATCATTGACCCGGTTGAGTTCGCCGACCTGCTGGTCGGATCGAATGACGCTGTTGCGGACTGGCTGAACCCGGTCTTGACCCGCGAGGAGGTCGATGACGTCAGCGATTGAAATGCGTCGATCGCCGACGACACGGCCCCCAAAGCAAATAGCATGGCCAACTCCCGATACCTTCCGCGCGCGGCGCAAATCCCGTTCGGGATTCATCCGAGCAAACGTCGTGCCACCACGGAAATGCCGATGGAATATGGAATTTCAGCACAACGCCTCAACGAACGCGGGGGCAGAACGTGCCGCTTGCGGCAGAACTTGCCGTGCCCGCGTCCCGCCACCGGATCGGACGGATGCCGCCCGCACATTGCCCCCGGCCGCGGCCCATGTTAGGCGAGGCGCTCCCACGCCCCGCGTAAATTTCGGGAAACATTCATGTCTCAGACTTTCGTGCCACGCCCTCTCGTCATCGCGCCATCGATCCTGGCCTCGGACTTCTCAAAGCTGGGCGATGAGGTCCGCGCCGTCGATCAGGCGGGCGCCGACTGGATCCACCTCGACGTGATGGACGGCCATTTCGTCCCGAACATCTCCTATGGCCCGGATGTCATCAAGGCGATGCGGCCGCATACGAAGAAGATTTTCGACGCCCATCTGATGATCGCGCCATGCGATCCCTACCTCGAAGCCTTCGCGAAGGCCGGTTGCGACCACATCACGGTTCACGCCGAAGCAGGTCCGCATCTGCATCGGTCGCTGCAAGCGATCCGTGCGCTCGGCAAGAAAGCCGGCGTCTCGCTCAATCCGGGCACGCCGCTGTCGGCGATCGAATACGTCATCGACATGGTCGACCTGATTTTGGTGATGTCGGTCAATCCCGGTTTCGGCGGCCAGAAATTCATTTCCTCCGCACTCAGCAAGATTCAGGATTTGCGCGCGATGACGGCGGGGCGACCGATCGACATCGAGGTCGATGGTGGGGTCGCACCTGACGTTGCGGGCCAGCTCGGTGCCGCCGGTGCCAACGCCTTTGTGGCAGGCTCGGCGGTATTCAAGGGCGGCACGATGGAAAGCTACAAGGCGAATATGGACGCGATCCGCAACGCCGCGGCCTCGGCGCGGGGCGAGATGGTCTGACGAGCGCTGAAGCCATCCGCGCGTCAGCGCATTTTCTTGCCGTTAACCGGATTCCACTTAGCCGGAAAATGCTCTAGTCGATCGGCCGTCCGGTCGTGGCCACAAGTTCGCGCACAAGGTGATCCGACATCTGTCCGGTCAACGGCATCCGGCGAGTCCGTTCAAATTTCCGGATCGCGGCCTGGGTGTCGGTTCCAACGGTTCCTGTCGGCTTCAACTGGCCATAGCCGTATTCCGTCAGTCTCCTCTGAACTGCCGCGATACGGCGTGCCGCGTTGATAAGATCAGCCACGGGATCACTGTGCGCGGACGCCGGAATTGGCGCCGGCGGACTCAGGCTATGCGCGTGCGGCGGAACGGTTGGCCTGACAACACTGGCCACGGAATCGTCGGCCTTTGTCTCTGCCGCCTTCGTCTCGCTCGCCCGCAGCTCTGCCGGTCTGACGTCGTCTGTGTCCGCCTCGACCGGACGGGGCCGAGGCAGCGGATTGGCCGGTAGCGATGCCAGCGGCATCGTGACGCCCGATCCGAACATCGGCGACGGATGGTGACCGGCCTGCATGAACATGGCGTTGGCGACGATCGCACCGACCGCGGCAAATGCGAGCGACCCTGCGAGCAGATCTTTCGGGCTGTGCAGCAGAATGCGCATGGCGAAGCCGCGTTCCTCGTCAGCCTCACCCTTCCCGGCAGCCGACCTGCGACGGCGGGACGGCATCCCATCCTCTCCAACAGCTTTTCTAGGCACTTTTCTTCACCTGACGGCTTTGATCCTGCTTCCCGGGGCGCGGCGCAGGCGTCAGCGTTGCGATATTATCCGATGATGGCTCGACGCTGGATACGAATGTCAGCGGCAGCATGATGGTCACGGTGGTCCCCTCATCCACCTTGCTCTGCACATCGATCTCGCCGCCATGCAACGCAACGAGACTCTTGACGATCGAAAGCCCGAGTCCGGTCCCCTCATGGCGCCGCTGGTAAGTTTTTCCAGCCTGAAAAAAGGGATCGCCGATCCGCTTGAGATGGTCCGGCGAGATACCGACGCCATTGTCCGTCACGCGCATCGCCATGCGCGATCCCTCGACGCGCGCGGAGATCGTAACACGGCCACCGCGCTCGGTGAACTTGATCGCATTCGATACCAGATTCAACACGATCTGCTTGAACGCACGGGGATCGCCGGTGATCTGCGGCAGATCCTCCGGAACACGCATGACAAGTTCGATACCGTTATCGCGCGCCTTGAGCGCGAGCAGATTGCTGCTGTTGACCAGCACGTCGCGCGGCGCGAACGGCTCGGGCAATATCTCGAAGTTTCCGGATTCCATCTTCGACATGTCGAGGATGCTATTGACCACCGACAACAGATGCTGGCCGGAATCGTTGATGAGCTGGGCATACTCCTTGCGGCGCACTGCATTGATCAGCAGGGCATCCTCCTGAACGATCATTTCCGAGAAACCGATGATGGCATTGAGCGGCGTTCGCAGTTCGTGGCTCATGGTCGCGAGGAAACGGGTCTTGGCGGCGTCGGCGCGTTCGGCTGTAGTCCGTGCCAGATCCAGAGCGTGCTCCTGGTGCTTTCGGTCCGTGATTTCCCGCATCACCGCGACAACCTCGGGTTCGGAGGATGTTGCAGCGTCGGAGGCGTGTTCAAGCGGCCGGCACCGCATTTCCACCCATATGAAATCGGCCGAATGGCGCGGCCGTCCTTGCGGAGTTCCCGCGATATCGCGCCTGAGCCTGAACTCGACACTTTGCGCATCTCCGCCGAGCGCAGCGGCCGCGAGCGCGGTGAGGTACGCCGGGCGATCGGCCACGTGGACGCGATCGAACAGGCCGTGCCCCTGCAATCCCGAGACCGGAACGCCCAGCAGGGCTTCCGCGGCAGGCGAAATGAACTGCACGGCTCCATTGCGCCTATGGCGCGAGATCACGTCGCTCATATTGCGCGCCAGTAGGCGATAGCGGCCTTCCTCGACGTTCAGCAGCGAGGCACCGGTGCGCGCCAGTGAGTCGGCGCTGAAGGCCAGCCCCACCGCATAGAGCGTTCCGGATGCAATGCCGAAGGCCATGAAGACGCTGTGCGCCACCGTTCCGGCGTCGGACGACGGCAAGATATCGAGATAGCTCATCGCAATCAGCGCGAGCACGCATGATGCCGCCAGCGCCGATGCAAAACCGACGACGCGGCGGGACGCGGACAGCGCCGCCTCCAGAGGGATCACCACAAGCCAGACGGCCGCGAACGATTCGATCCCGCCGGTCGCAGTCGCGATCATCATGACGAGGCCTGCGAGCGCGGTGGAAGACAGCAGATGTGCGCCTTCGTAGCGGCCGGTTCGGGACAGGAAATAGGACAGAAGGATCGGCAAAATGAGCCA
>JBDTCP010000173.1:0-13534 GCA_039923555.1 Nitrobacter sp. | reverse complement strand
TGGCGTTCCTCATGTCCCTCAAAACATGGCGCGTCTTCGGCAGGGGCTGGTCGGCTCGGGTTGCTGAGGTTCGCGCAACATCTCTCCGTCTTGCTGCTGCGGCACCGCACGGCAAGGGCAAAGCCGCCGCCTGACGGTTTCAGGCCATCACCAACATTACTGGAGACAAGACATGACATCGGATTCGGTGTGGCAGGTCGTGCGTTACCTGCTGATCGCGGTCGGCAGCTTCGCCGCCGGCAAGGGCTGGGTCACCTCCGATCAGGTGACGTCAGCCATCGGCGCGCTCGGCACACTCTTCACCGTCGCATGGGGCATCTATGTGAAGTTCGGTACCCGCGCGACCACCGCGAACACCGCGGCGCGGCGCGATGTGCCGGTCATCAGCGCCGCCACCGGCGCGGTCAAGTAAATCCAACAACAAATAGGAGTTCTCATGCGAAAGCTCGTCGCCGCGATAGCGGTCGTTTCCGGTCTGGCGCTGGCAGGTTGCCAGACCGCCTCGCTGCCGTCGCTGAATCTGAACACGGCCATTGCGCTCAATACGATCTACGGCATCGAAAACGCCTATGGCGTCGCGGTGAATGCCGCCAATGCCTACAAGGCGCTGCCGCTTTGCAGGACCGGCACCGTGCCGGGCGCGGCAAACATCTGCGCCAAACGGTCGGTGATCGAAAGGCTGCAGGTTGCAATGCGCAAGGCGCGTCTTGCCGTCAATAATCTGGTCGCGCTGCAGAAGGCCTATCCGTCCGTCGACATCACCAACGCGCTCTCGGCGTCGCAGTCGGCGCTGATCGGCGTTCAGCAAATCCTCACATCGGGAGCACAGTAACATGTTCAGTGCAGCAGAAATCGAGGCCGGCCTTGCCGTCGCTGAAGCCATCGTCAGCGCCATCGTCAAGGTCGCGCCCGCGATCGAGCAGGGCGTGGTTTCGTCGATCCCCTACGTCCACGCCATCGCCGGCCTGATCGGCGGCAGCAACGCCACGCCCGAGCAGATCGACGCGGTGCTGGCCCGGATCAACGCGGCGGCCGACGAGTTCTCGAACCCGTTGCCGCCGGATGACGGCTCAACCACGACGTGAAGCCGGACAGGCCCCCGGAACCCGTCCGAAGCGAAGCCTCCGGCGCGAGAAATATGACATAAGCTGGCTTCCGCCGTTCATTTGCCATTCACGCCGCGACGGGTCATCTTGGCCGGCGGAATCAACGGAGTACGCCTTGCGCCTTCTCGTCGTCGAAGACGATCCCGACCTCAATCGTCAGCTCACGACGGCGCTGACCGACGCCGGTTACGTGGTCGATCGCGCGTTCGATGGCGAGGAGGGGCATTTCCTCGGCGATAGCGAGCCGTATGACGCGATCGTGCTGGATATCGGCCTGCCGAAAATGGATGGCATTTCGGTGCTCGAAGCCTGGCGGCGCCAGGGGCGCACCATGCCGGTGCTGATCCTCACGGCGCGCGACCGCTGGAGCGACAAGGTTCAGGGGTTCGATGCCGGCGCCGACGACTATGTCGCAAAACCCTTCCATCTCGAGGAAGTCCTGGCGCGGATCCGCGCGCTGCTGCGCCGCAGCACCGGACATGCGCAGTCCGAACTGACCTGCGGGCCGGTGACACTGGATACCCGCACCGGCCGCGTCAGCGTCAGCGGCAATCCGATCAAGATGACGTCGCATGAATATCGGCTTCTGGCTTATCTCATGCATCATACCGGCCGGGTGGTGTCGCGCACCGAGTTGGTCGAGCACCTCTATGATCAGGATTTCGATCGCGACTCCAACACCATTGAAGTCTTTGTCGGCCGCATCCGCAAGAAGCTGGACGTCGATATCATCCAGACGGTGCGCGGGCTCGGCTACCTGCTGACGCCGCCGGCAGATGCGCGTTAGGGACTATCTAGGCCGCCGCTCGAATTCGCTCGCGACGCGGCTGTTCCTGTCCGCGACCGCCTGGGTGGTGGTCGTTCTGCTCATCACCGGCGTGGTGCTGTCGTCAGTCTATCGCTCGGCGTCCGAGCGCGCGTTCGACCGCCGCCTCAATCTTTATCTCCGCACCCTGATCGCCGAAGTCGCGACGCCGGACGATCCGCCCGATCATCAGTTCCAGTCGCTCGGCGAACCGCTGTTCGATCTGCCGCTGTCGGGCTGGTACTGGGAGGTGGTCCGCACCGATCCGGACAAGGGGGAGGTCCGCGCGTCCCGCTCGCTGTGGGACAAGAAGCTGCCGAAGCTCGAGGACGAAGGCATAGAACTATCGTCATCCGGGGTCCGTGTCGGATATGTCGATGGTCCCGAAGGCCAGAACCTGCGCATGGCGGAACGGCCGGTCGATCTCGGAGCCGATGGCAAGTTCCGCGTCACGGTGGCCGGAGATGCCACCGAGATTTTCGATGAAACACGAAGATTCGATTACTACCTCGGCGGCACCTTTGCTGCGCTCACTGTGGGATTGCTGCTGACGACGATTTTTCAGGTGCGTTTCGGTCTCGCGCCGCTGAAGCGCATTTCTGACGCCATCGCCGACATCCGGTCCGGCCGCGCCGAACGGCTGGAGGGCGAATTTCCGGTCGAGATCGCGCCGCTGGCCCGCGAGACCAACGCGCTGATCGATGCCAATCGCGAGATCGTCGAGCGCGCCCGCACCCACGTCGGCAATCTTGCGCACGCGGTCAAGACGCCGCTCTCGGTCATCGTCAACGAAGCCAACGCGCATCAGCGCGATGCCTTCGCCATGAAGGTGCTCGAACAGGCCGCGGTAATGCGCAATCAGGTCGCGCATCATCTGGAGCGCGCACGCATCGCTGCGCGGCTCACCGTCATTGCAACGGTGACCGACGTCGCGCCCGTTATCGAGGCATTGCGCCGGACCATGGAGAAGATTCACCGCGACCGCTCCGTCGCTATCGACGTCGACGCCGGCACTCCTGTGAAATTTCGTGGTGAGCGGCAGGATCTCGAGGAAATGGTTGGCAACCTCGTCGACAATGCCTGCAAATGGGCGCGGTCGCGGGTGTTCATCGAGGCATCCGTGCATCCGGCTGCTGGAGCCGTGCCGGCGATGTTGCACATCATTGTCGACGACGACGGCCAGGGGCTGTCGGACGCAGAGCGGATGCAGGCTTCGCAGCGCGGCCGGCGGCTCGACGAAACCAAGCCCGGATCGGGACTGGGACTGTCGATCGTCACCGATCTCGCCGCCCTCTATGGCGGCAGCCTGATGCTCGGTTTGTCGCCGATCGGTGGCCTGCGCGCCGAACTGGTGTTGCCGGCGGCGTGAAGCGCATGACGCCTGTCTCACTGAAGAGAGGGTTATCCGGCGCCGTAGTCCCGCCCGAATTGGACGCTCCTGTGAGGTGGGGCGCGAAATTTTTCCTGAAAGGGACGGCGCCGGAGGCGTCATGGTCAAGGCGAATATCATATTGGTTGTCGCGGCGGCACTCGCACTCGGCGGCTGTGACATGACGAGTTCCAGCGGCCCTGAAGGTCCGGGCCTGTTGACCGGTGCCTATGCCAACTCGGCATCGAGAACGGCGCTCGGAGATCCTGCGCGGGAACAGGCGGCGGCGGCCGTCACCGCGGCGGCGCTCGGACTGATCGGGCCGAAACTCGGTGCCACTCTTGATGACGGTGACCGGCGGCTGGCTTATCAGGCCCAGATAGATGCTTTGGACCATGGCGCTGCCGGCGCGCCGATTGTCTGGCGCAACCCGGAAACCGGCCGCCACGGCAATATCGTCGCCGGCCCGGCCTATGAGTCGAAAGGCGCGACGTGCCGCGGCTACTCTCACACCGTCACGATTGGCGGCCAGCTTGAAACCGTGCGCAAAACCGCCTGCCGCAACGCCGAGGGCAACTGGACCGCGATGAGCTAGAGCCATTACCAAGCGGTATAAGAAGCTTCCACTATCCTTTTGTTTCGGTGTATTCTTTTCCAATAGAGTTGCCGCAAAGCGAGGCCTCGTTTCAGGGGCTTGTCCGGCCTTTCCTCAACGCATCCTTAAGACCGCTCCTGCTATGACAATCGATGGGCACGTCCGGGTGCCCGTGCGATCGTCCGCGTCAACATTTTGCGTACATGGACCAGACCTCGATCGAACGGCTGAAGGATTACCTCGCGCAGCTCCCGCCGAAGTCGCAGGCGCTGCTGATGCGGGAGTTCGAGCGCAGCGTCGAACGGGGTGAAGACACCGCGGTCGCTAACTTCGTGCTCGAGGAACTGCGCAAGATCGTTCGCCGACCGGATGATGGCGGTCGCCCGCGAAGCGAGGATCCGGCCCGGCATCTGTTCCGCCTGCTGGAACCATTTCTTGTCGAAGGCAGATCGGCGCTGCGCCCGGGTCAGATCCGGCGGGCGTCGCTGCCGCCGATCTGGCAGTGGCTGGCGCGGGACGGTGCCCCGGACGCGGTGCGTGCGTTCGAGGTCGCGCTCACGACTGAAACCAAATCGGCATCCGAGCTTGAGAAGGCGGTGCGGACCTTCCAGATGGCCGCCGCGGCCGCCATTCAGAAGGTCGTGACGAATGACTCCGGCACTGACCGGCAGCGGGCGCTCGCCCGCATCGGCGCTCCCAGCGTCGTCGACGATCTGGCTTCAATCGGCGCCATCCTGAATGCCCGGGAGGCCGTTGATACCCTGAACGGCCGGCTTCCGAGTTTTCTGCGCGTCTTCGGCGAGTCGCAGATTGCCTTGCTGATGACCGCGCTTGATGTTCCCTCCCTGCAGAGCCCGCATGTGTTGCCGTTCGCGCTGTCGCTAGTGATGCAGCGCTTGTCCGCATCGTGGCAGATCATCCGGCTTGCGATCAAGGTCGCGGGTTCGGACGACGAGGTCCGCGTAGCCGCGACGCCTTATGGCGTGGCCGTGACGCTGGCGATCGACGATTTGTCACGGATTTCGACCAGTCTGCGCGCCGACATCCCGCGCGGGCATTTCGAGAACGTCTCCGACCATCTGAAGATCGTGCACGATGGGATGCGCGGACTACGCACCGAACTCGATATCCGCGCCGATTCAAACTGGGGCCGCCAGCTCGCTGCGATCAGGGTCGGTATTTCCAATGGCCTGCAATCGGAAATCGACAGCGTCCCCGG
This sequence comes from Nitrobacter sp., assembly GCA_039923555.1. Taxonomy (GTDB): domain Bacteria; phylum Pseudomonadota; class Alphaproteobacteria; order Rhizobiales; family Xanthobacteraceae; genus Nitrobacter. The sequence goes on along the minus strand of JBDTCP010000173.1, from coordinate 8,440 downwards.
CCGGGTGCGGCGTCTGCTCCGTCAGCGGCCCGACAAGGACATCTCGCCGAGCGCGCGGCTTGACCCGACCGAGGTCGAGGAAACCGCAGCTTTGATCGATTTCGTCGCGGTGTGTCGGACCTACGCCAGCGAACTTGCCATCAACGAAGTGACCTTGCGCACCTATTCGGATCTGCAGCATTACGTCGAGCAGACCACCGAAGCCCTGGTGGGATCGCTCCGCAACGGCGATGAGCGCGTCCGCGCGTTCCGGCAGCAACAGGTCGAGGCGGCGATCCGCTTCTGTGAGATCCTGTTCGGCCATGACTATTCGTCGCTGATGGGCCGGGCGGCCGACAATGCGCTCACGGTCGAGCGCAAGTCGTCGCGGGCCGGCGAGTCCGTCAAGTGAATTCTTGAACCCGAACTCTACTAGAATCATAAGGTTGCCAGCGTTCGCTTGATTCCGGAGTCAGCATCAAGCTTCGTCGGCACGGCGCATTGATCGGCAGGCTTTTTTGCCGCCAATTGTGCCGCAATTGTCAATTGCGTCCCCCTTCCAGTCGTGATGTAACCCGGCCATCGGATCGGCCGTTTCCGGCGCCGATCCACCGGAACCCTGTTGATGACGCTGTGGTTTGTGTTCGCGCTGATGACCGCCGGAGCGGCTTTTGCGGTGCTGTGGCCGCTCGGTCGTTCGGCCGCGCAGCGGACCCCTGGCGGCAGTGAGACCACCGTCTACCGGGATCAACTCGCCGAGGTTGGGCGCGATGCCGACGCTGGCCTGATTGGCGCGCCGGAGGCCGCCGCAGCACGAGTCGAAATCGGGCGACGGCTGCTGGAGGCGGCAGATGCGGAAAGCCATCAGCCGCGATCGTCGAATCCCTGGTCGCGACGCGCGGTGGCGGTCGTCGCGCTTGCCGGGATTCCGCTGTTGGCACTCGCAGTCTATCTGCCGCTCGGATCGCCGCGGCTCCCCGATTTCCCGCTCGCGGAGCGCGTTAGCACTGCTAATGCATCGCAACCGCTCGAAAACCTCGTGGCTCAGGTCGAATCATATCTGGAAAAGAATCCCACCGATGGTCGCGGCTGGACCGTGCTGGCGCCGGTGCTGGTCAGACTTGGCCGTTTCGACGATGCCGCGCGCGCCTATCGCAACGCAATCACCTACGAAGGTGAAACCGCGGAGCGCCGCGCCGATCTCGGCAGTGCGATCGCCGGGGCCGCCAATGGTATCGTCACGGCTGACGCGAAAAAGGAGTTCGAGCGGGCGGTCACCCTGGATCCACGGGACCTGAAGGCACGCTATTTCCTCGCAACGGCTGCAGAGCAGGACGGCCGTACCGCGGACGCCGCGAAAATCTGGCAGGCCCTGTTGGCCGATGCGCCTGCGGACGCGGAGTGGCGTGGCACGGTGCAGGAGGCGCTGGCGCGGGTCGGCAAGGGCACGCCGCGGCTCCCGGATCAGGCCGCGGTGACTGCGGCGAGCGGCATGAATGAAGCGGACCGTTCCGGGATGATTCACGGAATGGTCGACCGGCTTGCGGCGCGTCTGAAGCAGGACGGCAACGACGTCGATGGGTGGCTACGTCTGGCTCGCGCCTATATGGTGCTGAAAGAGCCGGAGAAGTCGCGCGCCGTGCGCGACGACGCCCGCCGTGCGCTCGGACAGAATGAAGCGGGTTTGCGCCAGCTCAATGACGGGCTCAAGGCGCTCGGGATAGATGGATAATCAAGGTGGTCGCTTTGCCGACAGGTGAAACAGCATGACTCGCAAGCAGCGGCGGTTGACGATGATCGGCGGATCGCTGGCGGTGCTGGCGATCGCCGCTGCGCTGGTGCTGAACGCGCTGCGCGATTCCATCGTGTTTTTCTCGACGCCGGTGATGGTGGCGGAAGAGCACATTCCGCCGGGCCGACGCTTCAGGCTGGGCGGGCTGGTGGAGGCGGGTTCGCTCGTCCGCGGCGACAATCTTGCGGTTTCCTTCAAGGTGTCCGACGGAAGCGCCACACTTCCAGTCGCTTACAAGGGTATCCTGCCGGATCTGTTCCGCGAGGGGCAGGGCGTGGTCACCGAAGGTGCGCTCGACAGTTCAGGCGTGTTCCGGGCCGACATTGTGCTGGCCAAGCATGACGAGACCTACATGCCGAAGGACGTCGCGGATGCCCTGAAGAAGCAGGGCCACTGGAAGGATGACTATGGGCCGCAGGCCTCGGGCAAGCAGGGAGTGCAGGCCTCAGGCAAGCAGGGAGTATCGCAATGATCGCCGAAGCCGGACATTATGCGCTGGTGCTGGCGCTTGGTCTTGCGCTGATCCAGTCCACGGTGCCGATCCTCGGCGCGAGATTGCACGACAGTGCGCTGATGAACGTGGCGCGCTCGACCGCGCTTGCACAACTGCTGTTCGTCGGCATTTCGTTCGTGGCGCTGGTGACGCTGCACGTCACCTCGGATTTTTCGGTCGTCAACGTGTTCGAGAACTCCCATTCGCTGAAGCCGATGCTCTACAAGATCACTGGCGTCTGGGGTAATCACGAAGGCTCCATGCTGTTGTGGGTGACGATCCTCGCGCTGTTCGGCGGGCTGGTCGCCGCGTTCGGCAATAATCTTCCGCTGTCTCTGCGCGCCCATGTGCTGGCGGTGCAGGCCTGGATCGCGAGCGCGTTCTATCTGTTTATCCTGCTGACCTCGAATCCGTTCATGCGGATCCTCAATCCCCCACTGGAAGGCCGCGATCTCAATCCGGTGCTGCAGGATATCGGCCTCGCGGTGCATCCGCCGATGCTGTATCTCGGCTATGTCGGATTTTCGATCTCGTTCTCCTTTGCCGTTGCCGCCCTGATCGAAGGCCGCATCGATGCCGCTTGGGCGCGCTGGGTGCGACCATGGACGCTGGTGGCGTGGATATTCCTGACGCTTGGGATCGCGATGGGGTCGTACTGGGCCTATTACGAACTCGGCTGGGGCGGCTGGTGGTTCTGGGATCCGGTCGAGAACGCGTCGCTGATGCCGTGGCTGGCCGGAACGGCGCTGCTGCATTCCTCCGTGGTCATGGAAAAGCGCAACGCGTTGAGGGTATGGACCATCCTGCTCGCGATCCTGACCTTCTCGCTGTCGCTGCTCGGCACGTTCCTGGTGCGCTCCGGCGTGCTCACATCGGTCCATGCCTTCGCCACTGATCCGACGCGCGGCGTCTTCATCCTGGTGATCCTGTGCACCTTCATCGGCGGCAGTCTGACCTTGTATATCTGGCGTGCCTCCGCTCTGAAGCAGGGCGGGCTGTTCGCGCCGATCTCGCGCGAGGGCGCGCTGGTGCTCAACAACCTGTTCCTGACCACGGCCTGCGCCACCGTCTTCATCGGCACGCTGTATCCGCTGGCGCTTGAAGTCGTCACCGGTAACAGGATTTCGGTTGGCGCGCCGTTCTTCAACCTGACATTCGCGCCCTTGTTCATTCCATTGATGATCGCGGTGCCGTTCGGGCCGCTGCTGGCGTGGAAGCGCGGTGATCTGCTTGGCGCCGCGCAACGATTGACCGCCGCCGGCATCGGCGCCCTGGCCGCGGTGGCTGTGCTGTGGGCATGGACGCGCGGCGGCAGCGCCTTCGCGCCGCTGGCGATCGGACTGGCCGTGTTCGTGATCTTGGGCGCGCTGAGCGATCTCGCCGAGCGCATCAACCTGTTTCGTGCGCCGCTTCCGGTGTCGTTCCGCCGTGCGAAGGGGCTGCCCCGCTCGGCCTGGGGCACGGTCTTTGCCCACGCCGGCGTCGGTGTGGCACTGATCGGCATTGTTTGCGAAACCACGTGGAACAGCGAACATATCGCTTCCATGAAACCGAACGACGTGGCGCAGGTCGCCGGCTACAGCCTCACCTTCGAGGGCACGACACAGCAGCAGCAATCCAACTATCGCGAACAGATCGCGCGTTTCACCGTCCGCAGTGACGGTCAGCCGATCGCTGTGATGACGCCGTCGAAGCGCAACTTCACCACGCGCGCGTCATCGACCACGGAAGCGGCGCTGCTGACGCGAGGCGCGAGCCAGCTTTATATCTCGCTCGGCGACACCGCCGCCAATGGCGCGGTCGCTGTGCGCATCTACTACAAGCCGATGGTGCTGTTGATCTGGTTCGGGCCGGTTCTGATGGCGTTTGGCGGCATGCTGTCGCTGTCCGACCGCCGTCTGCGGGTAGGCGCGCCAAAACCGGCGAAGGCCAGTCACGTACTTCAGCCGGCGGAGTAAGACTGTCATGCATGAGCTCATGCAAGGATTGTCGTCCGCGCCGGAGCCGGTCATTGGGCGGCGCTTGGCGTCGACCCGTTGGCAGAGACGGCTCCGTATGTGGGGCAAGCTCCCGCATGTTTTCGGCATTCTTCTTTGTCTTGCGCTCGCTATGGCGTCACCTGCCCATGCGGTACAGCCCGACGAGGTCATGTCCAACCCTGCGCAGGAAGCGCGCGCGCGCAACCTGTCGCGCGAATTGCGCTGCATGGTGTGCCAGAATCAGTCGATCGATGATTCCAATGCGCCGCTGGCGCGCGACCTCCGCCTGCTGGTGCGCGAGCGCATCGCGACAGGCGACAACGATCAGCAGGTGCTCGATTTTCTGGTCGCCCGTTACGGCGAGTTCGTGCTGCTGAAGCCGCCTTTCGAGCCGAGCACGTTGCCGCTCTGGCTGCTGACACCGCTGATTCTGATTGGTGGCGGACTTGCGCTTTGGGGATACAGCCGGCGACGGTCAAAAGCGATGCGGCAGGCCACGGATGCACCGGCGCGACTGAGCGAGGACGAAGAAGCACGACTCGCGAAGCTGGTGGCAACGGAGCCTGCTGCAGGCGAGCCGGTCTAATGGTGCGATTCTAACATTCGTATCCGTTTCAGCGAGACTTCTTGCGAATGTTGGAATCAAAGGACCGCTAGCAAATATAAATTGCTCGTGGAGTTTTGAGTTTGGCATTCGCATCCGGGACGCGCGGTCAAGTGGGTCGCGAATGTCAAATTCATTCCACGAGCCTGCGCCGAACTGCCGCATGAGGCGCGGCCATTGTTACAAAACATTAATTTCCCGGCCAGCGCGCTGTAAGGCGCCAGTCCCCATGTTCAGAGCTTGAAGTGCTCGCCCTTGGCGCTGTTCAATCTGATTCTGGAGACCCCTTATGACCGACCGGCCCACCGACCTCTCGCCGTCTTCCTCGTTCAAGCCCGCCCGCCGTTCGGGGCTCACCGCGCGCAAGTTCGCGCTGATGGCGTCTGTCGTCGCTGGCCTCGGCGTGGCCGCTTACGGGTTCAGCCCCTTGACGGACAAGGCCGATCTCTTCGCCAGCCCCGCCCAGGCACAAGTCAACAACGATGTGAGCAAGGTCGCGCAGCCGATTGGCTTTGCCGACATTGTCGAGCGCGTGAAGCCGTCTGTCATTTCGGTCAAGGTCCGCATCAAGGACAAGGCGAACGCCAGCGACGAGGAGTCGCCGTTCCAGCCGGGTTCGCCGATGGAACGGTTTTTCCGCCGCTTTGGCGGGCCGGATGGCCTGCCGCCGGGATTGCGTGGACGTGGCCACGGCGTCGTGACAGGGCAGGGCTCCGGGTTCTTCATTTCGGCTGATGGCTATGCCGTGACCAACAATCACGTCGTCGACGGCGCTGACAAGGTCGAAGTCACCACCGATGGCGGCAAGACCTACACCGCCAAGGTGATCGGGACCGATCCGCGCACCGACGTCGCGCTGATCAAGGTCGAGGGCGGCTCGAATTTCCCGTTTGCGAAGCTCTCGGACGACAAGGCGCGGATCGGCGACTGGGTGCTCGCGGTTGGCAACCCGTTCGGTCTCGGCGGCACCGTGACCGCCGGCATTGTATCGGCCAGCGGCCGCGACATCGGCAACGGCCCATATGACGACTTTCTCCAGATCGACGCGCCCGTCAACAAGGGCAACTCCGGCGGCCCGGCGTTCAACACGAAGGGTGACGTGATTGGCGTGAACACCGCGATCTATTCGCCCTCCGGCGGCAGCGTCGGTATCGCGTTTTCGATTCCCTCCAACACCGTGAAGAGTGTCGTCGCGCAACTCAAGGACAAGGGCTCTGTGAGCCGCGGATGGATCGGTGTCCAGATCCAGCCAGTGACCGCGGAGATCGCCGAAAGCCTCGGTCTCAAGAATGCCGAAGGCGCCCTCGTTGCGGAGCCGCAGCCCAACGGCCCGGCGGCCAAGGCCGGCATCGAGTCCGGCGACGTGATCAAGGGGGTCAACGGCGACACCGTCAAGGATGCGCGCGAACTGGCGCGGACCATCGGCGGCTTCGCGCCCGGCACATCGATCAAGCTGGACATCCTGCATAAGGGTGCGGACAAGGTCGTTAACCTGACGCTCGGGACCTTGCCGAATGCCATCGAGGCGAGGGCTGACGGGGACAACCGTGACGGCGGATCGTCATTTCGCGGCAGCGATATTCCCAAGCTCGGCATGACGGTGGCACCGGCAACGTCGGTTGCGGGCGCCGGCAAGGACGGTGTCGTCGTGACTGACGTCGACCCGAAGAGCGCGGCTGCGGAGCGCGGTTTCAAGGAAGGTGATGTGATTCTCGAAGTTGCGGGAAAGAGCGTGGCCAATTCGGGTGACGTGCGTGACGCGATCAAGGCAGCGCACGCGGATAACAAGAACAGCGTTCTGATGCGGGTTCGCACCGGCGGTTCGGCGCGCTTCGTTGCAGTACCGATCGCAAAGGGCTGAAGCTCGAACGTTGCGAGAAATGTTGCAAGAGATGGGAAGCGTCGCCGGCATCAGTCGCCCCCGCTGACGGCGCTTTCCGGGGGGCGGGCCAAAAGCTCGTCCCCTTGAGTTACCTTCCGGTGGAAAAAGCCCCCCTCCGTCGGAAGGACTAGGGCGGTGGAGTCCCCAAGCTCCGCCGCCCGCTTTTTTCCGGATGGCGGGGCGGCATCATCTCGCGGCCTTGCGCATGGGCGGCGCGCGCGCCATGGTGACGGAAAGACGAATATTTTGGCCGATTCCCACAACCAGATGCGCCTGCTGATCATCGAAGACGATCGCGAGTCCGCGGACTATCTCGTGAAGGCGTTTCGCGAGGTCGGTCACGTCGCCGAGCTTGCCAGCGACGGCGAGGAGGGACTGTCGCTTGCCGACAGCGGTGACTACGATGTCCTGGTCATCGACCGGATGCTGCCAAAACGCGACGGCCTCTCTGTGATCGGTTCCCTGCGCGACAAGGGCAACCGGACTCCCGTGCTCATTCTCTCCGCGCTCGGCCAGGTCGATGATCGCATCAAGGGCTTGCGCGCCGGCGGCGACGACTATCTGCCAAAACCCTACTCGTTCGCCGAATTGCTGGCGCGGGTCGAGGTGCTGTCGCGCCGCTACGGCGGTCCGGCCGAGGAGACCGTCTATCGTGTTGGCGACCTTGAACTCGACCGGCTGTCGCATCGGGTCGCGCGAGGCGAGGAGGAACTGACGCTGCAGCCGCGCGAATTTCGGCTGCTCGAATACCTCATGAAGCATGCAGGGCAGGTTGTGACCCGGACCATGCTGCTCGAGAACGTCTGGGACTATCACTTTGATCCGCAGACCAACGTCATCGACGTGCATATTTCGCGGCTGCGTTCCAAGATCGACAAGGGTTTCGAGCGGCCGCTGCTACAGACGATCCGGGGCGCTGGATACATGATCCGTGACGGCGTTCGGTAAACTTTTCCGCACCACGGCGTTCCGGCTGACGCTGGTCTATCTGCTGCTGTTCGCGCTGTTTGCGGCCTCTCTCCTCGGATATTTTGCCTGGAATACCCGCCGCCTGATCACCGATCAGATCACCTCCACCGTCGGCGAGGAAATTGGCCTGCTCTCCGACGTCTTCAATCGCCGCGGACTGCGCGGCCTTGTCTTCGCCATCGAAAATCGCGCGCTTCGGCCCGGCTCAAATCTCTATCTGGTGACGACACCTGCTGGCCTCGCCGTCGCAGGCAATGTCGGGTCGCTTCAGCCTGGTGTGGTAAAGACCACCGGCTGGACCGAAACCGCTTACCGCCGGCTAGATGAGCAAGACAAGGCCGATCACCGTGCGCTGGTGCGCGTGACGGAGTTGTCCAACGGCTTTCGGCTGCTGATCGGCCGCGATCTGGAAGAGCGCCGTCGCATTTTTGGCGTGGTCTCTTCCGCCGCGCAGTGGTCGGTGCTGATCGTTGTCATTCTTGGTCTCGGCGGCGGCATTTTCGTGGCGCGCCGGGTACTGCATCGCATCGATGCGATGACGGGGACCACGCAGCGCATCATGGCCGGTGATCTGAGCGGGCGGCTTCCGGTCGGACGCAGCGGCGACGAGCTCGATCGGCTGGCGGGAAATCTCAACGCGATGCTTGAGCGCATTGAAGCCTTGATGATGGGACTGAAGGAGGTCTCCGACAACATCGCCCACGATCTGAAGACGCCACTGACGCGGCTGCGCAATCGCGCC
>JBDTCP010000172.1:0-7346 GCA_039923555.1 Nitrobacter sp. | reverse complement strand
TTCCGCCGTAGACCGTCACCACGAATCCGCTGGCCGGCGCGCCGTCGAGTGTTTGCAACGCCCTCAGGATGATACCTGCGAGTTCGTCCGCGGTCTTGTGGCGGTCATAGCTCTCCACCGGTTGATCCGGTTCTATCGAGACGACGGTTTCCGCGGCTGGACCATCGGCCCCCTCCGACGGTGCTGGAGTTTCGCCTTGAAGTGACTCCGGTGCAGCGGGCAGATCGCCTTCCGGCAATTCCGGCTGAGAAGGTAGCGCGCTATGGCGCGTCCCCAAAACGCCATGGATCAGGGCCAGCAATCCCTTGTCTACGCCGCTGTTGTTACCCACGTCGATCGTTCCAGTCGATTTGAGTTGCGGCGTTCCGGACAAATGTCTCCCGCCCTTCGCCGGGCCGGAGTATCGCGCAAGGCTTCAGGCCAGCGCTACCGCAATCAGAACCGCAACAAGCACGCCGAAACCGGCGAACGCAATGTTGAGGAAATTCCGGGCCAAACCAGGTTCGGTGGTCAGCATGAGAAGCTCTCCCCGTACGCATACACAGTTTGCGTAGAATGAGCGCTGAATCTTAATTAAAACTTTCCGATTGGTTCTTGACCCGATTCGGCCATGAAACTCCAAGTCCGGACGAACGAGACGGGCGTATCCAGCGTCACCGAGAAGGACAAAATGTTGAGGCGCGGCGGGCGCGGCGATGGCGGTGTGATCCGGATCACACCGCAGCAGCACGCGGGCGGTTACATCTGTCGGAGCACGGCGGGAAACCTTCACCGCCGTACCGACAGGAGACCGACATGAGCCGACCCATCTACGGCATCCGCAACCTGACAATCGACGAGATCAATCTCGTCAGCGGCGGACAGACCTGGGCTTATGAAATCCGCTCCCCCGACGGCGTTCTGGACGTCGGCATGAGGCTCGACAAGGCGACCGGCCGGGAAATTCCTTATGCGATCTGGACTGCTACGCAGTAGTTTTCGCGTGTCTCCGGGCAAGATCCGGTTTGAACCTTCCAGAGACTGAAGACGACAGAAAATGCGCTGGGGAATTGCACTGCCCAGTCAAGGCACAACGTCACCGGGCGATCATATTCCGCTCAGGTGGCGTTGTTGTTTGGGGCCGGCATGGCGCAATCGCGCGTTCACGGACCCAACCTCGTTATTCCGGCGTCTCCTCGCCTTGGTGTCCGGTCGGGCCACGACCAAACACCCCGTAGCTGCTGGATTTCATGCCCGTGCCAGCCGCTTCTCCTATTGACGCCAAACCGAGCTTGAGCAATTCGCGAACCGCCGCGGCACGCGTCGGCATCCGATGCGCAAACCTGAAGTCGTCGATTACCTGCAATTCTTCCGGCGACAACATGATCTGCAGGCGTTCCCCGCGAAGATCGTTCATGACCGTCTCCCAATCGCTGAAACCACTTGTAGCAAGATGAGTAAATTACTCAACTATCTAAAAAGGGGCTAGTTCCACCGACGGGATATAAAACTCATTATTAGTAAAATACTTTAATAAAATCAATAACATAAGTGTAGACGCGAGGAGTTTTCGCAGGCAAGATAGCTTCTCCTGATCACGGAGATTACCGATGCGCTCGAAATCGAAGCCGTCATCGAACCCGAAAATCAACGGGAAGAAAGCGCTCCGAGCCGACCAACAAAACGATTCCGCACAAGAGGCGAAGCAATCGTCGAACGCCGAAGGCTGGCTGAACAGCCGGGAGCTTCAGCCGCCGGATTAAGGGCTTTTGCTAAGTCCATAATGCCATTCGTAGATGACGAGGGCTTTCAAAGCGGCCGCTTGAGTCGAAACGCCGCTTCGAAACTGCCAAGCGCAGCGTTAATTAGCCGAACTGCTAGTCGCGGTCCCTGCCTTTTGCCTCGCCATTTTTCGCTTGGCTCGTATGAGCGGGCTTGCTTCTGACGTGGGCCTTGGGCTGGCCCTCGTTTCGCACGCCGCCCCAGGGATCGTTGGACGTCGCGGCATCGGGAATCTTTCGCAGCGTATCCTTGTAGGCCTTTTCGACCGCCTTCTGCTTGTCGATCTCCTCCTGCGTCTTGCCGGGTCCGTCGGTAAGCAGGTTGACATGCGGTGCCTGGGCAAGCGCTGGCCCTGACAACAGGGCAACGAGCAGCATGGATGCGCGTAGAACTTTCATCGGAGCTACTCCCAATCCCCCGGCCCGCTCGATTTGACGGTCGGAAACTGCCGTCCAAGCAATCCGGTTTTCAAAGATGATCACTTGCAGGATTTTGGCGATTGCATCCAGTCGTCCCAGATCGGGCCGCACTTGGTGCAGCCATTGAGAACAAGACCGAGAGCGACGATACCAAGGATGATGGATAAACGCCGCCTCATGACCCGCCTCACTGAACTCACGCCCATACCATAGACGCTCAATCCTCTCGGTTTCAAGCGGTGACGTATACGCCTCGCCGCCCGGTTGCGGTGTTTCGGACGGAACACAATCGCGCAGCATCGCGCAGGGTGGCCTCATCGGAACGTTCGGACCGACGCCCGCTTCGTAAACCAAATCTGAACATACACCCCCGCAAACCGGCTGACAGATTTATCGGTCCGCAACATAGCACCGCTAGTCTCCGGAACTCATCAACCGGAACAGGCCGAGTGCCATGATCGAGAAACGGACTGTCCCTCGACGCAGGGTCTTCAAAAGCGGCACCCTCGCCTTCAGCGGCGGCCGCATCAATTGCGTCGTGCGAAACTTGTCATCGAGTGGCGCCAGCCTGGACATCGCAAGTCCGTTCGGCCTGCCGCCGTCGTTCATGCTCACGATCGAGACCGATCGATTCAAGCGCCGCTGCCGTCCCGTATGGCTGTCCGAAAACCGGATGGGCGTCGCGTTCGACGAGAGCACAGTTAGATAGGTTTCTTTCCAGTCCTGCGGAGCGGCGCGGCGGCAACTCGACCTACGCGACGAATGTAATGACCGACCGCTACTTCGGCTTCTTTGCCACGGGTGAAACGCCGAGACTTCCCCAGGGATCGAATTTGTCCTTGGAATCGGGAATCGTCTTGAGCGCGGCGTTGTAAGCCTTCTCGTCCACCTTCGGAGTCTTGGCTGTCGCCTTCGGATCAGCCCCCTCGCCGCGGCGATGATGACCGCCATCCATCTGGGCATCGGCTGGCGTTATCGACACTGCGGTCGTCGCCATCGCAAGGCCAATTGTGACGGCAAATGCAGCGAGCTTCATTGATCCCTTCCTATTCCATCGCCGCCGCGCGATGCCTGTTGCGAGGGTCTGGACATATCTGAAAAAACGTCGAGTCCGTATGGCAACACTAAGATAACTCCAGACCGCGAACCACCGGAAAACCAAGAATATTTGGATGGCGGGTGGGCTGCTCTTTGCGCCCGCGCCTGGAGACTTTTTCGCCTCGCAACGCAACAAGGGTTAGACGCCTATGACTCTAGCCATTTTTTGTTCGCGCGGCGCGTATCGGGCGGGCGAGCGCCGAAGTGATGCTCGCCCATCCGCAGAGCCGATCCGGCCACGGTGAACGCACGGTTAACGCCGATGCGAAAAACGAGAGATGGGACCAACGTTCTCTTCGAATATTTCAAATAACGTCTGCCACAAGCAAGGTGGAGGAAGCGGCGCTGCGCGCCTGCAACCTCGCAATCCGTCGCAAATGGGGATTGGGGATATGGTCGATGTTGTCAATTGGGCTCCGGTTCGCGGCTCATCAATGAGCGAGTTCGCGGCTCGGCCATCCCGGAGCGCAACACGCCGCAAGCCGGCAGCCCTCGCATCCCTTGACATCGATCAGTGGCGAACACTTGCCGACCGGGCTGTCGAGCCGAACGCCTACTACCTCGCCGATTGGGAGCTGGCCCTCGACGCATCGGGTCGCGATCGGACCAACGTATCCGCGCTGACGGCGCGTGACGACATTCCATCTGCCAAATCCGGTGCAGGGCCCCTCCTCGGCCTGATCCCCGTGATCTCCGCTTGGCGGGCCTACCGAATTCCGTTTCCCGTCCTGGTGAGCGCCGATCCCTATGGAACCCTGTGCACTCCGCTGCTCGACCGTGGTCTTGCGAATGACGTCGCAGCGAAGCTGTTGCGCGAAGCACGAGCCCTCGGCCAGCGCGCGTTGATCCTGCGCAACGTCGCGCTCGAAGGCGCAGCCATGAAAGCCTTCACGGCAGCACTCGAACGCGATGGCATCCGGCCCCATACGCTGCAGGCCCATGCGCGCGCCTGCCTCGATGCAACGCGCGACGCGGACGAACTGCTGCGCGATGCGCTCGGCGTCAAGAAGCTCAAAGAGCTACGCCGCCAGCGCAACCGTCTTGCGGAGCATGGCGAGGTTTCGTTTCAGGTCGCGCGCACTCCCGGCGATGTCACGCAAGCGCTCGAAACCTTTTTGGCGCTGGAAGCCAGTGGCTGGAAGGCGCAGCGGGGGACCGCATTGCTCCAGCACAGCGGCGACGCAACCTTCATTCGCCGTGCGGCGAAGGCGCTGGCCGAGCGAGACCAATGTGAAATCGTGACCCTGTGTGCGGGCCACACGCCGGTGGCGTCAGCCATCGTGTTGCGTCATCACGACCGCGCTTTCTATTTCAAGCTCGGCGTCGACGAAAATTTCGCGAAGTTTTCACCCGGCGTCCAGTTGACGCTCGATCTCACGCGGCACCTCTGCGCCGACCCTGCGATTGCGATGGTCGATTCGACGGCCGCCCCCGGCCATCCGATGATCGATCCCATCTGGCGCGGGCGGCTTGCGATCGGCGACGTGCTGATCCCGCTTCGCCGCCGCGACCCCATCGGTCCCTTTGTCAGAGTAGCACTGGCATTGCGCCAACTGATGCGCGCACCGGCGCGCCGCGCAGTTCAGATCATCCGCAAACGTCAGGAAAAAAACACATGAACGTCTCCGGACCGGCGCCGGTTATCACCGCGGCGAACGATGCGCTGAGACGCGACTTCCCGCTCAGGCCGTTCGCGATCCGACACAAGCTTGCGGGGCATCCGCTACTGACGCTGCCGCGCATCGCGCAGTTGGCCGCCGACCTACCGCGCGACCTGATCGAGTACAATTCCGGCAAGGTCGCCATCAGCCAGGACCCGGACGCGATTCCCTCGGTTGATCTTGATCCGGTCGAAGTGGTGAAGCGGATCGAGACCGCCGGCGCCTGGATGGTGCTGAAGCGCATCGAGAACTCGCCGGAGTATCGCCGCCTGATCGAGGACGCACTGCTGTCGGTCGCTCGCGCCCGTAACTTCATCAGCCTGCGCGACGCCGGCTTCGAGCAGATCGAGGGCTTCCTGTTCGTCTCCTCGCCGAATTCCACCACGCCGTTTCACCTCGACAGCGAGGACAACTTCTTCGTTTCACGGCGAAAAATTCTTCACGATCTACGACAACAGCGACCGCAGTCTGGCGTCTGAGAACGAGATCGAACGTTCAATGACGAAACATCGCAATCTGAAATACGACGAGAGTTTTGCGCCGCGCGGAACCGAATTCTACATGTTCGGCGGCGACGGCTGCTATGTACCCTACCAGTGGCCGCACTGGGTACGTACTGCCGGGTCGCACTCGATCTCGATGGCCATCACCTGGAAGACGCGCGAGGTTCGCCGCATCAACGACCTGCACTTTTTCAATTCGATGCTGCGTGGCCTCGGCTGGCCGCAGAAGCCGCCGGGTGTGCAGCCCGCGTTCGACGCGGTCAAGCTGGCGTTCTATCGCACGGTGACGACGGCGATCCGGCCGCTGCGCGGCTCGATGGCGATGCGGCGAATCCTGCGCCGCGTGGCGCTCGGCAAGCGCGCCAACTACTATCTGAAAGACGCTTAGCCGACCGGCGTGCAGGCGAATACCGCGATACCGAAAGGCCTATCTGAGCCATCAGCCGCTCCCCATTGTCCCTCTGTCATCGCCATGGCGACCTGTGATATGGGTCTCGTATCCGCTGAACCCCACGAGGCCGCCGATTGCCGGGCATTTCACTCTACACGCTGTCGGTCTGGGTGCTGCCTCTCGTCATCGCGATCACCTTTCATGAAGCCGCGCATGGATTTGTCGCGCACCGGCTTGGTGACAATACTGCCTGGCAGCTCGGCCGCGTCAGCTTCAATCCGCTCAGACATATCGATCCCTTCGGCACGCTGATATTGCCGGGGATCCTGCTGCTATCGCACGCACCATTCCTGTTCGGTTATGCAAAACCGGTGCCGGTGAATTTCCGTAACCTGAACCATCCCCGCATCGACATGGTCTGGGTGGCGATTGCCGGACCAGCCACAAACATCCTGCTGGCGCTGCTCGCGGCATTTGCATTTCACGGGCTCGGCCTCGTTCCGGACAACACCGCGCAATGGGTCTCCGACAACCTGAAGAACGCGCTGATCATCAATGTCATTCTTGCGGTGTTCAACATGCTGCCGATCCCGCCACTGGACGGCGGACGGGTTGCGGTCGGCTTGCTGCCGAACGTCCTCGCGGTTCCGCTTTCTCGCCTGGAACCTTACGGAATGCTGATCCTCATCGGCATCCTCCTGCTGCTTCCGTTGCTCGGCAGCCAGCTCGGTCTCAATCTCGACGTTATTTCGACCATCGTCAGAACAGTCACCGGTTATGTGATAAAGCTTCTGCTGCTGGTCACCGGCAATACATAAAACGGCATTGCAAGGACGTAGGTCAGTTGATCAAAGCACCCGATAAGATGATTGCAAGACGCGCCGACACCAAGGCACGCGCCGACTTCGCGACTTGGAAAATGATGGCGAAGCTGAATGGCGTATCCGCCCTGCCGAATGAAGCGATGGCTTTCCTTTCGAGCTACAAGGCCTTTCTCGAAACGATGCCGGAGAGCGAGGCGAGCGAGGCCACCATCAGTCTGATGTACAAGAACTACTACGCGGACATGGGCGGTGCCGGAATGGCGCCGGACATCAAGTCGGTACCGGGAGAGAGGGTCGTGGAGATCGATAATATCACCGCCTTCAAGCGGCCCCCACCACCACAGCCGAAGGCCGCAAATTCCCGAACGGATGCAAAGCCGCGCCTGCCGGTCGCACTGATCTTCGGCTGCCTCATCGTGATTTACGTCAGCATCCGGTATTTTCTTCTGCGATGAAGCGGGCGGCATCGCCACTTGGACAACGGGATAACGACGTCAGCCTTTGCCCTTCACCCGGAAAACCACCGGCAGGGTAAAACTCAAGCCCTCGTCCGCTATCAGCGGTGGCGGCGGCGGTACCGGATCAGACCGGTGCACCATGGCGAGCGCGGCTTGATCGAAGACCGGATCACCCGATCCCTTTACAATAGTGACCGACGCGACGTGACCAAGGCGATCGAGCACGAAGTT
>JBDTCP010000171.1:0-5237 GCA_039923555.1 Nitrobacter sp. | reverse complement strand
CTTGTTCATCGCGCTCAACTTCGGCGCGCGCATTTTTTCACTGGTGCTTGTCGTGTTCATCGTTATGGCCACGTTCTACTACCACGACTTCTGGAACCAGACCGGGGCTGATTCGCAGAACAACATGGTTCACGCGTTGAAGAACCTGTCGCTGATCGGGGCGTTATTCATCATCGCCGGGATAGACCGTCGCCCGCGAACTGTGGAGCCGGTTTACAGCGAAGTCTGATCGCTTGGAGCTTTGACGCGTTTCTTTACGCAAAAACGCTAAGGCGTGCGGCGCCATGCGGTAACGCGCACGTCGTTGGCCGCGTCGAGAACGTTGACTTCGCCAGGCTGAAGGCCATGCGCCGCCAGCACGGCATGCGGAGAGTTCTCGGGGACGCCGGGCAAACAAGCCTCCCCCCCGGGCAGGATCGCGTGGGGAGCCTCGGACAGCCAGAACGTGTCGTAGCGATCGAGAAACATGCCAAAGACGATGGGACCACCGATAATAGCGACCGTTCCGCCGCGGACTCCGGCGTGAGTGCAGGCGTCCTCAAAAGAGGCGCCGGCAGGATTCCACAAAGTCGCCTTGGCATTGTCCGGATCGTCGGCAAGGCCCGTGACGCGATGGGTCAGTATGATTCTTTTGCGGAGCGGTGAGTTGGGCTGGTCCTCGAACGAATTTCGCCCGTGCACGACGAGGTCCGCGCGATCCAGCCCCGCGGTGAAGAACTCATGGTCGCCCTTGAATTTCAGGGCTTGGGGCATCACGCGGTTGACGTCGGCGAGCATTCCGTTCGCTGATATGATGACATAGCCTTCGATACGAAGCATTTTGTGTTCCGGATCGTCGCGCGTTATTCGGAGATCGTCTGGACGACGCTGTTGACCGGCCGAGAGCTCACGGTGGGCAGCTTTGTGTCCTTCTTCAGCTCTTCGTCGTATTGCGCGAGCGTCTGGACTGGCGCCTTGGCCTTCATCTGCACCACCTTGTAGCCTCCGGCCTTTAGCCTGCGCAGAACCTCGGGTAGCGCCTCGGCGGTATGCTTCTGGAAGTCGTGCATCAGAATGATGCCCTTGCCGACCTTGTCGAGTTTCTTGAAGATGTTGGTCACTACCTGATCGGCCTTGTGTGTTTTAAAGTCGAACGAGTCGACGTCGCAGGAGAAGATCGCGATGTTGCGCTCGCCCAGGTAGGTAACCATCTCCGGCGGGTGCTGAAGCGCAGGGAAGCGGAAGAACGGCGAAGGAGAAGCCTCAAGCGCCCATTTGACTGCGCTGAATCCCTTCTCGATCTCGTCTTTACGTTGTGCTTCGGACAGCTTCTTGTTGTTGAGATTGGCATGCGACCATGTGTGCGCGCCGATCGTGTGCCCGGCGGCGGCGACCTGCCGCAGGATCTCGGGATGGTATGTCGCGTGCTTGCCGATCGGGAAGAAGATGCCGGTGGTGCATTGGTCGGCAAGCGCTTTCAGTACAGCGGGCGTATTTACGGGCCACGGCCCATCGTCGAATGTCAGCACCACTTCCTTGTCGCGCAGAAAGTCGAGCTGCTTGAAATGCTCAAAACCGAAGCCTGGGCCGCCGGTCGTATCGATCTGGACCACGCGCGCAACACCGAGCGCGTCGGGACTGCCGTTGCAGGCAACCTTCGGTCCGCTTGGCGGCATGGGAGCCGGGACAGCCGCCGGGGCGGATTGCGCTGCTTTAGATGCCGGCGTCTGCGACCAAGCGATCGTGGTCGCACACAATGAAACCGCGCCTGCAAAGATCAGCCCCGCCGCGATGCGTCGCATATCAAAATCCTGCCATTGGTCGCGCGTTGAATCACCCGCGCTTTCCTGGTCATCCTAACGCAGCTGCGGGCGAGCCTCCACGGAAACGGCATTTATCCCCAGTCAGTTAGCTGTTCCAACGGATCCCGCGAGGCTCGACATTGGTCGTGTCGGCTTGTGTGTGATGATCGTCGCTGTCATATGCCCGGACTTTCATCTCGGCTAGCGCAGTCTGACGATGAAATCGGTGCCTTCGCCGGTTTCGCCACCGCCGGCGATGCCCTGATCGGAGACGATGATGGAATCGCCGGCCGACAGCGATTCGGCGATTTTTGTCATGACGTCTTCGGGAATGGAGATGCGGTCCAGCGCGTCGGCTGCGCTGTCCGGAACAGGAGTCGGCCTGGACGCCACGGGGACAATGATCCTTCGCCGGGGAGACCTGTTTGCGCGGACGGAAACCTGCTCCGCGCCATGCATCATCGGAAGCGACACCACCGACCAATGGAAATGGTCTTGGCTGTTTCTATCGGCTTCGGCCGTGAATACATGCGTTCCGAAAGGCCTGTCGCTCGCGGTGATGGTGATGGGAGCATCGAACAGCGGTGCGAAGTTTTGCCGTACATAAATCTTGCTGTCCTTGCGGCTGATAAAGACCGCGATCCGGCCGGTTCGCTTGAGCGCAGGGGTCGCCACGGGCTCGGTTATGGCGCTCGCCGGCGATTGGGATTGATCCGTCACCGGCGCCGGGACATCGATGGCGGACTCGGCGGTTTGCAGCTTGCGCTCCTTGTCCCCGTCAGGCTTGACCGCTGTCGCAGTCGAGACGTCATCGTCCTTCGCGTTGCCGGCGTCGGTTTTGATCGGGTCCACTGCAGGCTCAGTTGTTGCGGTCTGGAGCCTGCTCGCTTGATCGGGTGCGCTGGTATGAACGCTGCTTCCGGCAGGGCCGGTCTCGGGAAGTCCGGTTGTGGCGGATTTGATCTCGGTGGTGGCATTCTCTGCCACGGCCGCAGGCGTATCGGCCGTGACTGATAATGCCGCCACCTGGGGCATCGCGCCGCTGGCATCAGCGGTTCGCAGTTTAGC
This sequence comes from Nitrobacter sp., assembly GCA_039923555.1. Taxonomy (GTDB): domain Bacteria; phylum Pseudomonadota; class Alphaproteobacteria; order Rhizobiales; family Xanthobacteraceae; genus Nitrobacter. The sequence goes on along the minus strand of JBDTCP010000171.1, from coordinate 2,388 downwards.
GGCAACCGAAGCAGGCTCGGGCCGATGGGTCATCAGCATCGGATGCGAAAACTCCGCAGGCATTACTTCGCCTGGGGTGACGATCACCCGTGCACCCACTCTGGTCCAACCCCACATCTTCACCGCGAAGCTCATCGGCATCCGGATACATCCATGCGATGCGGGATGACCCGGAAGCACACCCGCGTGCATCGCGATGCCGGACCAGGTGATGCGTTGCATGTAGGGCATCGGCGCGCCGCTGTAGATGTTCGAGCGGTGCCATTTCTGCTTCTGGATCACGCTGAAGACGCCCAGCGGCGTCGAATGGCCGGGCATTCCCGTGGAGATCGGAGTTTCGGCGAAGAAGCCATTGGCGTCATAGATCTTGAGCGTCTGCCGGTGGATTGAAATGGCAATGAGAAGCGGGCCTTTGGGCTTGCGCGCAGCCTTGGCGGCCGTTTCGGACTTTGCGGCGCTATGGCGTTTGGCTCGATGCGGCTCACGCCTTGCGGGGGGAGGCGGAGGAGGCGCTTCGATATAGACGTCCGGGTAATAATCGTCGTCCTGCCAGAAGATCTGCGCATGCGCGGGTGATCCGAGCCCGATCAGGACGGCGGTGGCCAGACCAAGCGCGAGGTGGAACGGACTGAGACGAGTGGCCGCTCGGTCCGAGAGCAGCGAAAACGGTCGCCACCGTTTTGCCGGCAGGGAAAACCAATGCTTGCTCACGTTTCCGTTCCTCAAATCCCGGTTCAGCCATTGGTGTCGCAGGCCGCTTATGGCGTTCGCTAGCGTGGTCGTCTCATCTTGGACAAAAACTAAACTAGTGTGAATTCCTTCACACGAGTCTAATGCCACGGTTTGGAGAATCGGCATCTTCCGCGGGAACTCGCGGACCCTACGTGGGTTGGAACCCGCAAACGGAGCGTAATGATGACATTTCGAGGCCCGACTGATTGTAACAAGCGCCGAATTGCCTGGACGTCTTGTGTCTTCGCTATTCTGACGGCTGCGGTGCTTGCCGGATCGCAAGCGCATGCGGCGGACGAACCCGACCTGATTTTCCGCCGCTCGACGGTATTCAAGCTGCTGACCCCGAATGACAAACTTGCGACCTATGGCGTCGACGATCCGGAGGTCGAGGGAGTCGCGTGCCATTTCACTGTACCGGAGAAGGGCGGCATCAAGGGTTGGCTGGGACTGGCGGAGGAGGTCTCGGATATCTCGCTGGCCTGCCGTCAAATCGGGCCGATCCATTTCAAGGGAAAAATGGAACAGGGCGAGGACATGTTCAAGCAGCGTCGCTCGCTGTTCTTCAAGAAGATGCAGATCGTGCGCGGCTGTGACGCGAAGCGGAACGTGCTGGTCTATATGGTCTATTCAGACCGATTGATCGAAGGCTCACCAAAGAATTCGACATCCTCGGTCCCGATCATGCCATGGGGCGCGGCGGATACGGCCGTACAAAAATGCCGGGATTTCATTTCTCCCTAGCGTTGGCCGTACTGGCAAGGCCGTCGTCGTCGTCGATGCAATCTCGTTCACCGCTTCGGACCGGTCCGTGATATGCATTTACGGCCACGAACGACGCCGGTCGGGCCGAGTTTCGCGCCTGAGATTTCCTTGATCTGCCCGGCTGGGCATGATCCGTCATCGACCAGAATGCGTTCACCCAGCCTCAGATTGACGATCTCGGATTCGCGAGACACTTGAGTCGCGTCCGCGTTCGCCACGAACAACAGGCCGACCAAGGCGAAGGATGTGCAGAGAAGCGTGGTCCGTACGATCATGGCGTACCTTGTCGCGATGGCGGTCTATTTGCTGTCGATCTTGAGGCCGTCAGGCCCGACATTGATTTGAACGCCTTTAGGATCTTTCTTGGCCTCATAGAGATTGTATCCAAGCAAGCCGACCACGACCGCCAGCGCGCCGATAATCAGGAACAACAAGTTGCGATTGCCAGGCATACAGCCTCCAGGATGCGTGAGCGTCTGATGGATTGTAATGACGGACGCGCGATTCTCAAAGCAGGCTGCATCCTCTCCGAACGTGTGTGATTGGTTGACGGGAAACAAGCCTGCGGAAATGGCCAACGCGACGGCGCTGTTCATCGCGGAGCGATGTCGCGTCGAGCCGCTATGGTTTGTGATTCGAGGGCCATAACGCTGCGATGATAGCATCGAGTCCGTCGGTCAGCGCGGCGGGCCCTGGCTGGAGGATCAGCGGCGACTTGATCTCGACAATGCGATTGTTGCGGACAGCCGGAATGTCGCTCCAGACCGGCCTCTGCCGGATTTTGTCCGCTACGACTTTCTTGCCGCACCATGAGGCCAGGATCACGTCAGGCGCCGCCGTACGAACGACCTCCGGCGCGACGATGCGATCCTTGGCGGCCTTTTGCGCGCG
>JBDTCP010000170.1:0-8463 GCA_039923555.1 Nitrobacter sp. | reverse complement strand
TTGGAGTGGCCAACCATGGTCAGGTGATCATAGTCGGCGTGCGGCTGTACGGACTTCATCTTGCCGACGGCAAACAAGATGTTGGTGACACCGCGCTGATACACCGGCAGACGGCCGGCATAGGGTTCGCCGACCCTGGTCACGAGCGGCGTGTCCGTCGCGAGATCGTGCTGGATGCTGATCGCGATATAGCCGCGCGCGGCGAATGCGTTCGCGAGAAACGCGTACTCGGTATATTTGACGGTATTGCCGTGATTGAGGATCGCGACCGGCAAGGTCAACATACCGGCGTTCGCCTGCATTTCCTTGTCCCAACGGATCGCGACATCGACCGCGACCGGGCGATCTCGCGCCGTGTCGTAGAACGTCATCCTCTCGTGATGGATTGCCCACTTGCTCGCGCTGAAATACGCGGCGACTGCGAGAGCGCAAATCGACACGAAGACCGTTAGACCGCGTTTTAGTCCACGTTTCATTGTCTTCCCTTAGGCCCGAACCGGTTTACCAGTTCAGCCTTCAAGGACTCTTCCAGTCCCTTGTCGAAAATATATGTCACAGAGATATGATATATAAGGTCAAAAGTTGTGTTGCTGGCGATAGATTGTGCAGTGCACAGCGAAGGAACCGCCGGGATTCATCGGCCGTATCGCCCCTAGTCTTGCGACAATCGATTGAAAATCCGGCTGCGGGTTGGCGGTGAATAAGCGGCTTTGATAACATCGGTATCCTGCCGCGATGGAAGGCAGCGCTTCTTCGGCCCACTGACCGAGTATCGATGTCCCGTTTCCCCACCGTGGCCCGTACCCTTCCCTCCCTGCGCCGCGCGCTTGACGAACTGCGGACGCGACGAGCAACCGTCGCCCTGGTGCCGACCATGGGTGCGCTTCACGACGGGCATATATCGCTGGTGCGGCAGGCCAAGCGGCGCGCGTCAAAGGTCGTTGTCTCGATTTTCGTCAATCCGGCCCAGTTTGCGCCGCATGAGGACTTCGGATCCTATCCGCGGACCTGGAAGGCTGATATGGCCAAACTCGCCGAGGCGCGCGTCGATCTGGTCTGGAATCCGGACGCCAACACGATGTATCCGCCGGGCTTCGCGACCCGCATCTTGCCTGAAGGACCCGCGACAGCGGGTCTTGAAGATCGTTTCCGGCCGCATTTTTTCGGCGGCGTCGCCACCGTCGTCGGCAAGCTCTTCATGCAGTGCCGGCCGGACATCGCCGTGTTCGGCCAGAAAGACTATCAGCAGTTCAAGGTCGTGACCCGGATGGCTGTTGACCTCGATCTCGGCGTCAAGATCATCGGCGCTCCGATTGTGCGCGAACGTGATGGGCTCGCGATGTCATCGCGCAACGTCTACTTGACACCCGAGCAGCGCGCCGTCGCGCCGATACTTCACCGCAACATGAAAGGCGCCGTCAAACGGCTGCGTAACGGTGACGATCTCGAAACCGTCATGGCCGATGGGACGAAAACGATCGAGGACGCGGGTTTCGCGCTGGACTATTTCGAAGCCCGCCACGCCGAAACGCTGGCTCCAGTCCACTCGATCAAAGACGGACCGGTCCGACTCCTGTTGGCGGCAAAAATCGGAACGACCCGGCTGATCGATAATATCGGCGTTAGGGTATGATCCCGAAAGTAAGCTTCCCACCCCCTGCCCGTCCCCTACAGCAGACCCAGATCACGCAACTCGCGCCGCAGCGGCTCAGGCATCGCGGCAACGCTCGCGGCATTGCTCCCAAGGTCGGGCGGCGCGTCGGCCGCAGACAGATAGCGCCAACCCTGAAACGGGCGCATCGGACGCGGCCTGACAGCGATCACCTTCGGTTGCATGACGAGGCGGCATCGGCCGATGCCGTCGCGGTCGCGAAACGGCTCGATGCCGATCAGCTTCTCCCGGGCGGCAATTTCACCTCTGATTACCCAATAGAGGGAGCCACCCGGGAGCAATTCCTCATCGCGCTTCGGCGTCATCCGGGTGATGTGGATGTGATGGCGCGGTAAACCATTCCGCTTCGCATGTTTCATGCGCTCGGCGATCCAGCTCTTGAGTTCCTTCGCGGAATCGCAGCCGACGGCAAGCTTGATCAGATTGAGGTGCATGTCAGCGGCAGCTCTCGAAAAAACCAATTATTCCTGCGCGCTCGCTGTAGGCGGTTCCGGCGTAAGACGGACCGGCGCTGCCGCGTGCGAATTAGGTGTGGCTTTAGGCGCAGCCCTAGTTGCTGCCGGCTTCCTTGCCGGAGCCGGACGCGGCTTCGGCAACGCCTGCGCGGTCGCTGAAGGCGGAGCTGGCGGTGGCGACGGCGCGGCGCCCGCCGGCGGCTCTGACGTCATGATGCTGACCGGCGGAATGGATGCAGACGTCGGAAACTCGGCATTTGTCGGCTTGCCCGTCGGCACCGACGCAAGCGCTGGCATACCGCGCACTGTGGCATCCGTTGTTGCCGCCGGCGTGTTCCACGACGACGCGTAACGCGACACCAGTCCCTCGTAGATTCGCTCCTGCATGTTGGCCGCGACCTGGTTGTGATCGGTCAGGGATTGAAACGCGGCACAGTTCGATGGCTGGCAGCTGTCGCGGACAACAAGCACATGGGCGACCAGGCCGTAGCGATCGCGCTCGACCGCCCGCCGCAGCGCCTGCAATTCTGGCGAAATGATATCGTTGGCGGTGGCCACGTCGCCGAACGACCTCAATCGGCTGATCTCAGAAGCGGCGTAGGAGACTGCCGCGGCCGCGGCATCCGGTGTACCGAACAACGCCTTCTCGCAGGCGTCCTCGACCACGTCGCCAGCAAGGTCGTCGATGCAGGACAACGCCGGCATCGCGACATTGATCGGGGCAGACAGGTTCTTGGCCTCGGAAGTCTGACCGCCCTCCGGACCGAAGCCGCGAATAGTGGCTGCGCCCGCGATTCCAATTGCGAGCAGCGTGATGACGGCCAAGGCGCCGTTCGCAACCGACTTCTCGGCGCGAATCAGCGTCAAAAGCAGGATGATCGCGAAGAATCCCGCCGCGGCGAGCGTCAGCCACATCGGGAATGTCGGCGAACGCCAGAATTCATCGAGCGATGTTGCCCAGGGCCAGTTCATGCGCGATGTCCCTCATGCCGAACGGTGGGGCGCCAGCATAGAACGCATTCGGCGAATGTGAATGCAGATTCCCCCAGCTCTTCAATGACCCGGGAATGCGGCAAAATCTGTCCGGACCTATCCGTCACGGAAGGTTTCAGTGCAAGACCCTTTAAATTCGATCGTGCTGGGTTCCGTCCTAGCCAGCGACGAGCTGGCTTTCGTTCGCTACGCGTTCGAAAGCCTCGGCCGAATTCTTGATCCGATACTGACAGTCGTCGCCATCGGTGGGAAGCAGCCGGATCACCTCGTAGGCGCCGTTCGCAGCCGGCCGGGCCACGTTGCTTGCGGTAAAATAGACGGCTTCTCCAACGAGATATTTGTGCTTCAACGCCTTCTCCATCACGCAACAACGATGCCGGTACGCGCCCCGCGGTCCACGGTGTGTGTTCCCGAATTCTCGTCCAGTATAGCATACTGTAGGGCATTTTAGCCATTCGAAAGACGCATACCAGAATTGCCAATTTTGCAGGTTTTTCAGGGAGATAAATGCGTTTTTGGCTTGCTGGGGTGGTAACTCCGAGAGCCGGTGACGGCGGCCGATTCCCCAGCATCGGAACCGGCATAATGTCCGGCGCGGTAGCTCGCTGGCGCTAGGCCCGCAAGGGTATGCAGGGGGGATGGCCCTAGGGCGCGGATGGCGGAGGAAACGCCTGCGGCGTTCAATCGGCCTCGAATTTCTCGATCACGATCGTTTCCGCAAGCGCCTCATCGGTCCATTGCTGAAATGCCGGCAGCGATATCATGGTATCCATGTACGCCCGCACCGGCGAGGTCACGTCGATCGCATAGGTCCGAAAACGATGGATGACCGGCGCATACATGGCATCCGCGCCGGTGAAGGCGCCGAACAGAAACGATCCCGCTTTTCCATACCGCTGACGGCAATCCGTCCAAAGCTCCTGGATACGGGCGATGTCGGCGCGCGCATTATCGGACAGCGCCTTCGCACCGATCGGTCGGTGCAGGTTCATCCCGCACTCGTTCCGCAGCGCCGCAAAGCCCGAATGCATTTCCGCCGAGGCCGACCGCGCGTGCGCGCGGCACGCCGGATCCGCCGGCCACAGACGCGCTTCCGGAAAACATTCGGCGAGGTATTCGATGATCGCCAGTGAATCCCAAACCGTCACGTCACCATCGATCAGCGCCGGAACCTTGCCGGAACGGGTCACGTCCAGAATGCGCTGTTTGTCAGCCGCGCCGGTGTAGAGCGGGATGAATTTCTCCTCGAATGCGATGCCGCTTGTCTTGAGCGCCAGCCAGGACCGCATCGACCACGACGAATAATTCTTGTTCCCGATCACAAGCGTCAGCGTCATCCCGGTATCACTCCTGCTTCGGCACACCGGCTACAATGCGAAAGGCAAGAAAAACCCGCCACAAAGGCCGTCCTGAATCATCCGCCCACGAAGTCGCGCGGCGTGAAACTGAGATCGAGAACCTTCCACTCGTTGTATTTGTCCGGCGGCAGCATCGCGTAGGGCTGACACGCCACCAGCGCCTCGATCGCGCCTTTCATCAGGGCAGGTCCTTTCGCCGACGCGCTGGCCTCGATCAAGGCAGGCGGCGCGGCGATTTTCCCATCGGTCGTGAACGGCACACGCAGCACGATGCGAATATTGTCGCCAGATGAGACGGATGCCGGCATCTTCGAACAGGTCTTGAGGTGACGCCGGAACTGCGCGGTATCCATCGCCGGGATATCCGCCTTGGTGGCCTCGGCAGCGGCGCTGCCGCCGCCAATGCCACTCGCCGGTAGACCGAGCAGGACTCCATACTTGACGCTGATATCGGGCTCCGGCGCATTGTATGATGGCGGCGGTGCGGGGTGCGGCTGCTGCGGCGACGGTTGAAGCGCCGCTTGCTTCGAGGCAGGCGGCGTGGGAGCGCCAGAAGACGGTGCCGCTGCTGGAGAAGATTGGGGCGGCGTAGATTGCGGCGAGGCTAAAGCCGCCTTCGGATCTGCCTGCGGCTTGTCGTCCGGAATATCGAGCGTGTCCACTGAGGGCGTTTGCGGCGGTTCAGCCTCCTTCTCGAGAGAAGGAATCTCCTTCGACGATACGATATCGACCGCAATCGGTTCCGGCGGGACGTAGTCGAATGGATGTACCTCGGCAAAGAACAAGCCTACCGCTAAAACCATGTGACCTGCGAACGACGCAGCGGCCGAACGCATGAACACCTGAGATTCCATCTGTGCCGGCTCTTGAGCGCTACTCGTGCCCGCCCACCATAACGGCCGGCACCGATCCCGTATGCAGCTATTTTGAATTGGGTTCCGTATTGGACCGCTCCTCTTGCAGAGCCACTGTCATTGCGTCATGGCATCAGCCCATGACCGCACAAGATTCGCAGCCGGCGCTTTCCCTCGAAGAAAACATTCTCAAGGTCCTGACGCGCGATGGCGCCAAAACGCTAAGTGCGCCGGAAGTCGCACAGGCGATTGCCGTTGAAGCCGACTGGCATAGCCTGCTGATGCCGATCCGGCGCGCGGCCGTGGCACTGGCCCAATCCGGACGCCTCGTGATCTACCGCAAGGGCAAGCCGGTCGATCCTCTGGATTTTCGCGGTGTGTACCGGCTCGGCTTGCCGCGGCAGGATTAAACACGCGAGCTAGTGGTCCGATTTTAACATCTGCATCCCGTTGCGGCAGAGTACTCTCCAAATGTTAGAATCAGCGAATGTCAAATTCACTCCACTAGTTGGTGTGCGGCGCCGGCAACAACGTATCGCTTCGCCCCGTCAGCCAATAGGCAAACAGGCCAACCCATTCGTGCATGGCCGCATCGCTGCAGGCGAGGCCCGCGCTCAACCTGTCGAACGGCATTGAGGCATCAACCCAACCCCGCGTGCGCCAATCGACCGGATAGGCTTCGACTTCAAAGCCGGCTTTGCGGAACACACCGATTGATCGTGGCATGTGATAGGCCGAGGTCACCAGCAGCCAACGCTCGCCGGGTTTTGGAGCGACCAGTTGGCGAGTGAAACGCGCGTTCTCCTCGGTGGTCCGCGACTCGCTCTCCAGAATGACGCGCACGGGCGCAATTCCAAAGTGTTCGAACAGAGGACCGGCAATCGTCGCTTCGCGGACGGAGCCATCGATCAGTTGCCCGCTCCCGCCGCTGTAAACGATCCGTGCTTTGGGAAAACGGCGCGCCAGTTCGAGTCCGCTGATCACTCGCTCCGCGGCGTCGTCGATTTCCACCGTATGCCGGGCGGCGGAGATTTCAGGATGGATCGAGCCGCCGAGGATGATGATCCCGTCGGGGTCGCGACCATCGAAGTGCCATGCTGGAAAACGTTCCGACAGGGTCAGCAGCAACACGTTGCTCAGCGGTGAATAACCGAAGATCAATAACGCGGCGATTCCCGCTGTCAGCAAAGCGGCACCGGTGCGCCGCCATCTCACGAGCAGCAAACACAAACCGACACCACTGACGAGCGCGATCGCGTTCGACGGAAATGCGACGAAGCCCAGGATTTTGGACAGCAGGAAAAACATGCAATCGGCCCGCGACAGACGGCTCACCCTGCATGCGTTATCTCCGGACCAAGATCAATGGCAGGATCAGTCACAGCGTCGGATCATCGCGCGTTGACTAATCCCATTTCGGGGCGAATCCGAAATCGGTCAGGCGCCCTTTGGCGGTGCCCATCGCCGAGATTTGGGTCATCTCATCATCGGTCAACGAGAAGTCGAAAATCTCAATATTCTCCGACAGTCGTTCAATTCGTGATGTCCGCGGAATTGCTGCCACGTCTTGCTGAATCAGCCAGCGCAGACAGACTTGCGCCGCGGTCTTGCCATGAGCGGCCCCAATCCGCGCCAGCGTTTCATCGTTCTTGATACGACCCTTGGCAACGGGGCTATAGGCGACCAGCCCCAGGCCGTTGCGCCGGCATGCATCCAGAACTTTGGCCTGGTCGAGATACGGGTGATATTCGACTTGATCGCAAACCAAGGGCTCCGGACTGAGCGCGACCGCCTCCTCGATCAATGCGACGGTGAAATTCGACACGCCGATATGACGCGCCAAGCCTAATCGCCTGACGTTCGCAAGCGCGCTCAAGGTCTCGGTCAGCGGAATTCGCGGATTGGGCCAGTGCAGCAGCACCAGATCGATCTGCGCGAGGCGCAGTTGCTTGAGACTCTCCTTGACGGACCGCTCGAGATCGTTGGGCGCGAAATGCGTGGTCCAGACCTTGGTCGTGACGAAGACATCGTCGCGGCCGATACCGGACGCGCGCAGGCCTTCGCCGACTTCGCGTTCGTTTTCATACATCTGCGCGGTGTCGATATGGCGGTAGCCGAACTTGAGCGCCTGCTCGACGAGACGCGCGCAGGTCCGGCCGCGAAGCTCCCATGTGCCAAGTCCGATGGCCGGAATGCTCGCGCCATTGGCCTCAATGAACTGCATCGCAACCTCCTCCGACCATCGAGCCGAGGGTAAGCTGAACCTTGTGCGGACATTATGTCGTTTGGGGTAACGATGCCAAGCAATCCAGGCACCGTCGAACGCGTTCAGCCGGTGATATGTCCGTCGAGGGCAGCGAATACAGTCTCAGGCGCGTGCGCAATGACCGCAAGAAGCGCGCGTGCGGGTCCGCGCGGCATCCGCTTGCCCTGCTCCCAATTCCGGATGGTTTCAACAGGAACGCCCAGTCGCGCCGCGAATTCAATCTGGGTCAGCCGCGCCCGCTGACGCAGATTTTTGACCTCGGGTACCGTGACCGGTTCGAACCCTGCAACAGGGCTTAAGGCAGGACTCGCAGCGGACGTAGACGGCACGAGCGGAAACTCTCGCCCGTCCCGGATTTCAACGATCCGTCCGTCTGCTTTCAGGCGCAAGCGCTGCATACCAACCTCCGACTCAAGTGGATGGTCCGCGATGTGCGTTAAGACGCGGTGAATAATAGGACAATCGCCGTGGCGATCATCAATAGGCTATACCAAACGCAGCAATACACATGTAGACGATGAGGCACTGCTGGTCTGGAACAGCGCCATGGTCATGTTGAGGGTTGCGCTTCTCGTTTTTGTTGCATGGACCACCGCGGCATGGGCCAGCGATTGCCCGCGCAAGGATACCCTGGACACCTCTCGCATCCTCGAGGTCGATGCCGCCAAATATCCCCGTGTCGGCCTCAAGAGCTTTCCCCAAACGCTCCCGCTCGACGACAAGGAAGTGGTGCTCACATTCGACGACGGCCCGGCGGCGACAACGCGGTGGATTCTGGATGCGCTCGCCCGCGAATGCGTCCTCGCTACCTTTTTTCAGGTCGGCAAGGGTTCACAGGCGTTGCCGGGCATGGTCAAGAAAGTCG
>JBDTCP010000169.1:0-7477 GCA_039923555.1 Nitrobacter sp. | reverse complement strand
GCGTTCAAGGACGTGGCGATGCAGCTGTTGTCCCGACTGATGGATCACGCGCTGTCGCAACGCGGCCAGCGCACCACCATCGTGGTGGCGACCTCGGGCGATACCGGCGGCGCCGCGGTCGATGCCTTCGCCAACCGGGACAATGTTGATCTGATCGTGCTGTTCCCGGATGGCCGCATCTCCGAGGTGCAGCGGCGCATGATAACGACAGCAGACGCGCCCAACGTTCACGCATTCGCGGTCAAGGGCACCTTCGACGACTGTCAGGCGATCGTGAAGGGGCTGTTCAACAATCACCGCTTCCGTGACGCGGTGTCGCTCTCGGGCGTGAACTCGATCAACTGGGCGCGGATCGTCGCGCAGGTGGTGTATTATTTCACCTCGGCGGTCGCGCTCGGCGCGCCAGCGCGCACCGTCGATTTCACCGTGCCGACCGGAAATTTCGGCGACATCTTCGCGGGCTACGTTGCCAGGAAGATGGGTCTGCCGGTGCGCTGCCTGCGCATCGCCGCCAACGTCAACGACATCCTGGTGCGCACGCTGAAGACCGGCATCTACGAGGTGCGCGAGGTTCATGCCACGACGTCGCCGTCGATGGACATTCAGGTCTCGTCGAATTTCGAGCGCCTGCTGTTCGAGGCGACCGGCCGCGACGCCGCCCAGGTGCGCGCGCTGATGGCGTCGCTGCAGCAATCCGGACGCTTCGTGCTGCCAGATCCCGTCCTGGCCGCGATCCGCGGCGATTTCGATGCGGGGCACGCCGACGAAACCGAAACCGCGGCCGCGATCCGCACGGCGTGGCGCGAGGCCGGCGATCTCGTCGATCCCCATACCGCGGTGGCGCTGGCGGTCGCCGACCGCGACATTTCTGATTCCCGGATTCCCAATATCGTGCTGGCAACGGCGCATGCCGCGAAATTTCCCGATGCGGTCGAAGCCGCCTGCGGCGTGCGCCCGCAATTGCCGGCGTGGCTCGATGGATTGATGACGCGGCCCGAGCGGATCACGGTCGTGAACAACGATCAGGCTGAAATCGAACGGTTCGTGCTGTCTGTCAGCCGGGCCGCCAAGCACGGAGTTGCCGGATGAGTGTTGACGTCACCAAGCTTCCCTCCGGCCTTACAGTGGTCACCGACACCATGCCGCATCTGGAGACGGCCGCGCTCGGCGTATGGACCGGGGTCGGAGGCCGCGATGAGAAAAGCAACGAGCATGGTATTTCGCATCTGCTCGAACACATGGCGTTCAAGGGAACCACGACGCGATCCTCACGCGAGATCGCCGAGGAAATCGAGGCGGTCGGCGGCGATCTCAACGCCGCCACCAGCGTGGAGACCACGGCCTATTATGCGCGGGTGATGAAGGCGGACGTGCCGCTCGCGCTCGATGTGCTGAGCGATATCCTCTCAAACCCGAGTTTCGCAGCCGACGAGCTTGAGCGCGAGAAGGGCGTCATCGAGCAGGAGATCGGCGCGGCGCAGGATACGCCTGATGACGTGGTGTTCGAACATCTCAACGAACTCTGCTATCCCGATCAGCCGATGGGACGCTCGCTGCTCGGCACGCCGAAGACGCTGAAGCAGTTCAGCAGCGATATGCTGCACGGCTATCTCACGACGCATTATCGCGGGCCGGACATGGTGGTGGCCGCGGCCGGAGCGGTCGAGCACAAGGCGGTTGTTGCCGAGGTCGAGCGGCGCTTCGCGGGCTTCGAGGCGACGCCCGCGCCGAAGCCGCAAGCCGCGAAATTCGGCAAGGGCGGCTCCAGGGTGGTGCATCGTGATCTCGAGCAAGCGCATCTGACCCTCGCGCTGGAAGGGCTGCCGCAGACCGATCACGCGCTGTTCTCCTTGCAGGTGTTCACCAACATTCTTGGCGGCGGCATGTCCTCGCGGCTGTTTCAGGAAGTCCGCGAGAAGCGCGGGCTGTGCTATTCGATCTACACCTTCCATGCGCCCTACGCCGATACCGGATTTTTCGGGCTCTACACCGGCACCGATCCGAGCGACGCCCCGGAAATGATGGAAGTGATCGTCGATGTCATCAGTGACGCGGTCGAAACGCTGACCGAGGCTGAAATCGCACGCGCCAAAGCGCAGATGAAAGCCGGTCTCCTGATGGCACTCGAGAGTTGCAGCGCCCGCGCCGAACAACTGGCGCGTCACATGTTCGTTTACGGGCGGCCGCAGAGCGTGCCGGAATTGATGGCCAGGATCGATGCTGTCACCGTCGAATCGACCCGCGACGTGGCGCGCGCTCTGCTGACGCGCAGCCGTCCTGCGGTGGTCGCGCTTGGCAGCGGCAGAGGGCTGGACACGGCGGTGGCTTTTGCGGAAGGATTGGCGCAGTCGAAGGCCAAGACCCTGCTCCACTAGAAACTAATAGTTGCTTCATTCATTCTACCATTTGCAAAAAACTCCTGCCGCAACGGGATGTAAATGTTAGAATCGGACTACTGGATCGGAGGCTGGCGGATTCGGTGTTGAGGTACGGCCATGGCTCTTTTTCGTTTGCCATCGAGCGCGCCGGCGGCGCTCATGCCCCGGGGACACGGTCTGTTGCTCCGTGCGCCGGAGATGTCCGATTTTCTGCAATGGACGCAGCTTCGCGACGACAGCCGCGCCTATCTGACGCCTTGGGAGCCGATCTGGCCGTCGGATGACCTGACCCGCGCAGGCTTCCGGCGCCGGCTGCGCCGCTACGCCGAGGATATCGTCGGCGACAAATCCTATCCGTTCATCGTGTTCCGGGAATCCGACGGCGTCATGCTCGGCGGGGTCACGCTCGCCAATGTCCGCCGCGGCATCGTGCAGGCGGGCACCATCGGATACTGGATCGGCGAACGCTATGCGGGACAGGGCTACATGACCACGGCGCTTCGCATGCTGCTGCCGGCCTTGTTCGGCGAACTGAACCTGCATCGCATCGAGGCCGCCTGCATTCCCGGCAATGTGCCGTCGATCCGGGTACTGGAAAAATGTGGCTTCACGCGCGAAGGATTGGCGAGGCGCTATCTCTGCATCAACGGGATCTGGCAGGACCACCTGCTGTTCGGCATGCTGCATGAAGATTTTCACAGCGGTATCGCATCTGTTCTGCCTTGATCGGAACTGATGTCCTGGCCTTTTGTGCCTTGGGCTTGCCGTCATTGCTTTGCTATAAAGCCGCCGCGTGGAACAACGATCGGACGACGCGAATGATGCCTGTTGCGGATTCAACTAAAGCGCGTGTGGCGGCTGCGGCCGGACAGAGGCGGTGGTTTCCGCTTCGCCTGGCGGTCGCTGCTGCGATCTGCTGCGTTGCTGCGGCCTCGCCAGTGCAATCGCAATCGCTGGGGGATCGCTTCAAGGAAATGTTCGGCATCAAATCCCAGCCCGAGCGGGCGCCGCCCGCGTCGGGCGCCACGGCCTCCGCACCAACCGATCTGACGTGTCCGCCCGTGACCATCCGCTCGGGCGCATCGACTTACGCGGTCGGCCTTCCGGGTCAGCCGGCGAGCGGCACCGATCTCCGCTACCAGGTGACCATCGGCGAGACCGCGAGAGAATGCGACTACAATACCGACACTCACCAGATCGCGATCAAGATCGGGATTCAGGGGCGGGTCATCGTGGGGCCGGCCGGCGCCCCGCCGGCCGTGGAGGTGCCGCTGCGCATCGCGGTGGTTGAGGATGGCGTTTCGCCGAAAACCATCGCTACCAAGGCCTACACAATTCCAGTGAACCTGCCGGGTGCCGAAGGCGCGCCCTACACGTTCGTGGCGGACGACATCGCCTATCCGGCGCCGCAGGGCGCTGCAGCAGATCGGTACGTGTTTTATATCGGGTTCGATCCGCAAGTGTTGAAACCCGAGCCACGGTCGAAAGGCAAACGTAAGAGATAGGCCTGCGGCAGCGGTAATTCCACCTAACCGTGTCTGTCCGTCATACCCGCGTAAGCAGGTATCCAGCACGTCGCAGCCTGGCGATTTTCGCTACGCCGTTCTCGACTACTGGATCATCCGCCGGAGCCTGCCATCGGGCCGGCGAAGCCGGACCCCGTTGGCGATGATGACGCCGGACGGCTAGTCCACCAAATAGCGCGCGGAAATAAAAAGCCGGTGCGATGGCTGGCGCCGGCCTTTGCTTTTATTCTGAGAAAATCAGTTCAGCTTGGCGCGAACTTCGTTGATGCCCTTGGCCAACAGATCGTCGGCGACGTGTCCCTTCACCGACTGCGACAGGATGGTTGAGGCGGCGGCGACCGCGGCGTCGGCGGCGGCGGCGCGGACATCGGCGACGGCCTGGGCTTCCGCCAATGCGATCTTGCCTTCCGCGCTCTTGGTGCGGCGCGCGACGAAGTCCTCCATCTTGACCCTGGCCTCGGCCGCGATGCGCTCGGCTTCCGCCTTTGCCGACGTGATGATGTCCTGAGCTTCGCGCTCCGCGCTGGCGTGCCGGGCCTTGTAGTCCGCCAGCAGCTTCGCCGCTTCGTCCTTCAAACGCCGCGCATCGTCGAGCTCGGCCTTGATGCGATCGCGGCGATGGTCGAGCGCCGTCAGCACCGTGCGATGCACGCCGACATAGGCGAAGATGCCCATCAGGATCACGAAGGCAATGGCAACCCAGGTTTCCGGTTCGGCAAACATGGTCGTCATCCCTTCATGGAGGCTTGCACGGCGCCGTCGACGAGCTTGCTGTCAGGCGTTGTGCCGGTCAGTTGCCTCACGATTGCCGCTGCAGCATCGCTCGCGATGCCGCGGACGTTGCTCATTGCCGCCGTGCGCGTCGAGACAATGGTCTTCTCGGCGTCGGCAAGCTTGACGGTCAGCCGTTCCTCGAGTGCCTTGCGCTCGGCTTCCGACTGGGCGTTCAGCTTGTCGCGGGTTTCGCTGCCGATCGCCTGGGCTCGGGCCCGCGCGGCGGCGAGTTCGGCCTCGTAGGCCTTCAACGCTTCGTCGGACTCGTCCTTCAGCTTCTGGGCCCGCGCAAGATCGCCCTCGATCGTGTTCTGGCGGTCGTCGATGGTCTTGCGGACGCGCGGCAAGGCCAACCGTGACGAGATCAGATAGAGCGCAACGAAAGCGATCGCCAACGACACCAGTTGAGACGGAAACGTCTCCTTCTGGAATGGCGGAAACGGGGCCTTGTGGCCGCCGTCGGCTGCGGTGTGGGCCGTCGCGCCCTTTGCGTTGCCATGACTTTCAGCCACGGGCTTCTCCTCTGTGGTTGATCGGGCCCGGGTTTCCGGATCCCGTCAGCCAGTCCGTGATTCTTAAAGAGCGAACAGCAACAGCAGGGCGATCAGCAGCGAGAAGATGCCGAGCGCTTCGGTCACGGCGAAGCCGAAGATCAGGTTGCCGAACTGGCCCTGGGCGGCCGAGGGATTGCGCACTGCCGCGGCGAGATAGTTGCCGAAGATGATGCCCACGCCGGCGCCGGCGCCACCCATGCCGATGCAGGCAATGCCAGCGCCAATGTACTTCGCTGCGAGCGGATCCATAACGAACTCCTTAGTTGAGGTTTGTTGAAAATAACACGTGGCAGGGCGGGCTTAATGGCCCGGATGAATTGCATCGTTGATGTAGATGCAGGTGAGAATGGTGAAGACGTAAGCTTGCAGGAAGGCGACCAGCAGTTCGAGCGCCGTGAGCGCGACGACCAGCGCCAACGGCAGCACGGCTCCGAACACGCCGACGATGCCCATGGCGCCAAGCATAGTGATGAAGCTCGCGAACACCTTCAGCGTGATGTGGCCGGCCAGCATGTTGGCGAACAGACGCACGCTGTGCGAGATCGGCCGCGACAGGAACGAAATGATCTCGATCACCACCACCAGTGGCAGGATCGCGATCGGAATGCCCGAGGGCACGAACAGTTTGAAGAATCTCAGGCCATTCTTGTAGAAGCCGTAGATCAGCACGGTGAAGAAGACGAGGAAAGCCAGCGCCGCCGTGACGATGATGTGGCTCGAGATCGTGAAGGTGTAGGGGATGATGCCGATCATGTTGGACACGGTCACCAGCATGAAGATCGTGAACACGAAGGGGAAGAACTTCATCCCTTCGGCGCCGGCTGTACTGCGGATGGTGTTGGCCACGAATTCGTAGCTCAGTTCAGCGACCGACTGCAGGCGTCCCGGCACGAGCTGGCGGCCGGTGGCGAGCATCAGCAGCGCCGTCAGCGCGACGGCGACAAGCATGTAGGCCGAGGAATTCGTGAAATTGATTTCCTGACCGCCGATGTGGCCGATCGTGAAAATCTTCTCGATATTGAACTGGTGGATCGGATCCATCATCCGCGTGAATTCTCTTGGTCTGCCGGCGTGCCGGCGTTCAAAACAATCAAATCGTCTCGGCAGCAAACCGTCACCGGTTGGTCTGGTCCGGGACCACGCCTGCCGACCGCATCACGTTGATCACGCCGGCCGCGAAGCCGAGCAGGAAAAACACGATGAGTCCCCAGGGCGATGTCGACAGTAAGCGGTCGAACCCCCAGCCGATCACCGCTCCGACGACAACACCCGCGACCAGCTCGGACGACAAACGGAAACCGCGCGCCATTGCCGAGGCCCTGGCTGCTCCGTCTCCGTCTTCTGATCCGGGTTGGTCAGTCTCAACCTTGCGGTGACCCCGAATTTCGGAGAGACGCTGATCGAGACTTCCGAGCCTTGCGGAAAGCGCAGCTTCGTCGGGAGGCGGCTTGTCGCGACCTCCATCTCCGCTTTGGTTGTTTCCTGTGCCGCCGGCCATGCTGTCGACACCCGAAATAACACCGCGATCGATGGAAATAACGCCCCGTAACCCTTAAAAGCCGCGCGGACCATACTGACGGCTACAGGCCAAGTCAAGATTGTGCCGTATCCAGTTATGACATTGATTTGGCTGATTTTATTTTGGAAAATCAAACCGGCTGCGCCGAGTCGCCGCACTGCAATAGCGGACTCGACGGAGCGCCGTCCTGTACAGGGTTCGCGGTTCAGTTGCGATGCGCGGAAGCCGACGGAGAAGTGGCCATCCCGGGGTGCGTATGGCGCAGCAGATCGATTATATTTCGCTTCAGTCGCCGTGGGCCTATCTCGGGGCCATACGCCGTTCCGTGAACTCGTAAGTTCCTATAATTTAGGCGTAAATCGAAAACCGGGGCGATGATCTGTTCTCCCAAACCGGCGGCCCACCGCTACTGAAGCGTCATCCGGTCCGGCGGCGTATTGGATGGTTTGCAACGCTGGTGCGACACGCGGGCTGACATTGCTTGAGTCTTCGGATTGGCTTGAGTTTTCGGATTACCGGCCATGTTCGGAACGGCGAGGTTCTTCGGGACAGGACTGGGTCGAATTGCCGGCAAACGCGTTGAAATCGGACCGTGCGGACTATAGCTCGAAAGTGTGCTGACGCAGACGCCAGCCTGTGGTGAAGCGGATTTTAGCATAGGCGGAGCAGAGCAATGACCGCAGCGATATTGTTTCTCAGACCGGCCCGGATCATCACGACCGCCGC
>JBDTCP010000168.1:0-10811 GCA_039923555.1 Nitrobacter sp. | reverse complement strand
ACACTCTGTCTGCATCGGGGCTCTCCTCGAATCATCACGAAGTCGTTCTTGCAAAACAACTTTCGCTGATTCGGAGCCCCGACGCGCTTACCTCTGTGAGAAATGCGGGTTCATGCGTCGTAACAGGCCGCGCGCCTACGCATTCGATGCACTGCCGCAGGATTTGCTGCCGTAGCAGACTGTTGAAGAATCTCTCTTCGTCATTCCGGAAACCGCGCAGCGGTTATCCGGAATCCATAACCCCTGTGTGAGTTGTATCGAAAGACCGGGGATATGGATTTCGGGCTCGCGCTATCGGCGCGAACGCGAAGCGTTCGTCGCCTCAGCGCGCCCTCAGATGCGCAATTGCGCATCGGGGAATGACGGAAGGGTTTAGACGGCCTGTTGGGAGCAAAGGCATCCGAAATTCAATTTCGCACCACCAGCACCGAACACTTGGCGTAACGCACCACATGACCAGCGTTGGAGCCGAGAAAGTAGGTCTTCATCGCCGGGCGATGCGAGCTCATCACGATCAGGTCGGCGTTGATCGCCTGCGCTTCCTCCAGAATCTCGTGATAGATGCCACCCTGCCGGACCACGCTGGAAATGCGCGACGGCTCGATCCCGGCTTCGCGCGCGACAATCGCCAGCGACTGTTCTGCGGACTGGCGGTGCTGCACGTCGAAATCCGGCGGCACGTATTCCGCGAGCATCACGGGCGTCATCTGCAGCACGTTCAGCAGCCGGATGGTCGCGTTCGAGGATTGCGACAACGATACGGTTGTGATCGCAGGTTTGGCAAGATCGGTGTCGGCCAGATCGATCGGCACGAGAATGGATTTGAACATCGGCGCTCTCCATCATGCTCCGAGCCCCACGCCGCATTCTGCCTTCTTTGACCCCATGGACCGATTGCAGGTGCTGCGCGCGGTGTCCCGCCCCGCACGCGCGAGTCTATCATGAAATCGGGGGCTCGCGATGCAAGTCGTCATTGCGAATTTGCGGCAAAACTGGCTGGCCAATTTGTCTCGACTTCGCAATGGCGCTCGTTCAGCCGACTTTGCGCATTATTGCGTCACGCGTCCTTCAGCAGTTTCGGACTGACGAACTGCGCGAGCTGTCCGCCCCGGAACGCGACGCCATCCCAGCTCTGGATGGCAAAGTCGATCACCACGAGGCCCGACGTCGGCAGATTGTCAGCCAGCGCCGCGCGCCCGGCGTCGTCGCCGCCGCCGATCAGACCGAGCGCGATTTCGTGCAGGCCGGGGTTGTGCCCGACGATCATCAGGCGTTCGGGATCATCAGTGGCGACGGAACGAATGATCGCCAGCAGTTGCGCCGGTTCGGCGCCGTAAAGATCCGGCAGATGCGTGGCAAGACCCTGAGGCGCTGCGGCTGAAATCAGTTGCTGAACGATATCCCAGGTCTCACGGGCCCGCACCGCGGTCGAGACCAGCGCCAGATCGGGCAGCAGAGCCGTCCGTCCGGCAAGCCAGGCGCCGAGTTCGGCAGCGTCCTTATGGCCGCGCGCGGCGAGCGGGCGGTCCCAATCGCCGCCGCGGGGTGCGGCGCTTTCGGTTTTGGCGTGACGAAGCAGCAGCAGGCGGCGCATGACGCAGTCTCGATTCGGCGTTAGCAGGGCGTTGAACATCCCTTCTCGCGTCATTCCGGGGCGTCGCGAAGCGACGAACCCGGAATCCAGTATCCACAGATGCTCTTCGTGTTACTGGATTCCCGACAGCCGCTGACGCGGCTTCGGGAATGACCGGCAGAGTTTTTCGACATCCCGTTTAAAGTATGGACCGGAACAAGGGCACTGGTATCGGCCCTGCGGCTTAATCTACAACCTGCCGCGGGACAAGGTGACAAGCCTAAGCAGCGTATATTTGCTAGTGGTTCTTTGATTCCAGCATTCGCGGGGACACTCGCCGAGACGGGATGCGAATGTTAGAAACCGCAATACTGGATCCGCAAGGAAACGCGATGACTTCGGAAAACGCAGGTGCGGCTGATGGTCCCGGCGATACGGCTGTCGCGGTGACGGCAACGCAACACGCGCGGCTGACCTCCGACATCGATGTCGATATCTGCGTAGTCGGCGCGGGCCTGGCAGGCCTGACCGTAGCGCTGGAGGCGGCGCGGGCGGGCGCGAGCGTCGTCGTCCTCGAGGGCCGCCATGCCGGCTGGAATGCATCCAGCCATCATCTCGGCACGGTGATGCCAGGCTACGCGCTCCCGCTCGGCGATCTGATCGCGCGGGTCGGCTTCGATGACGCGCGCGAACTCTGGTCGCTGTCGCAGCAGGGCGCGGACTATGTTCGCGCTCATGCTGCCGAAGATGTCATTCCCGGCCTGGCGTTGACCGAAGGTGCGCTCGAAGTCTCCAATGTTGATGCCGGTGACCGGCTGATCAGTCGCCTGCAAATGCTCAGTGAGGATTTTGCGACAGAAGTGGAGGGGTGGCAGATCGATCGCGTCCGCGACACCTTACGCACTGGCCGGTATTTTCACGCGGTGCATTACCCGAAAGCGTTCCAGATCGACGGGCGCAAGTATGTTCACGGCCTCGCGGAGCTTGCCCGCAACGCCGGCGCGCGTATCTTCGAGGAGACGCCCGTGGTCAGCATCGATGCGTTCGGGATTCGAAAGCGCATTGTGACGCCGCAGGCGCGTCTGCGGGCCTCCCATGCCGTGCTTGCAGGCAACGTCCATCTTGGCGAAGCGTCGCGGCAATTGTCCAATACGCTGCTACCGGTCTGGCGCCATGCAGCCGTCACCGTGCCGCTCGGCGCGCGGCTTGCTGACGCGATCAAATTTCAGGGCTCCGTCACCGACACCGACGGCATCGATCATTTCCGGATCGTCGACGGCGACAGGCTGATGTGGGCTAGCCCGGAAACCACCTGGGAGGCGCGGCCGCAACGCCATGCCGGGGCGATCTGCAGGCGCATTCGCACCATCTTCCCGCAACTCGGCACGGTCGAGATCGCGAAGGTCTTCTCTGGCGCGATCGGGCAGACCGTGCACGGCATGCCGCAGATCGGTCGGTTGCGGCCCGGACTGTGGGTCGCGAGTGGCTTCGGTCGCCAAGGATTGAACACCTCGGCGATGGCCGGGCAACTGATCGCCCGCAGCATGCTGGAAGGCGACGACCGCTGGCGGCTGTTTTCGCCGTTCGAACTGGTGTGGGCCGGCGGAACCACCGGACGCGCCGCCGGCTACGCCATCGGCATGGCCGAGCGGGCGCGTTCCGCCGCCGCCGGCACGCTGGCGCGCTATCGCGAGCGGGCGCGCATCAGGGAGCGGGCGCGGGAGGTGCGGCTCGCCGCGGCCAATCGTCAGGCGGGGACGCGGCCGCCGCGGCCCTCACATCGCGCGCCGCCGTCGTCGCCGGATCGTCCCGACGGGACGGGCTGAAGAAGCGCGGTTCGCCTCGCGGGAATGTGAGCGGAACCTGGCCGGCCCGATGTAACTTTACGGTGGACGGTGCGTATCTGGTTCGAACCGCCACGGAGATATCCATGATCGACCGCCGTATCCTGCTCGTATCCGCCGCCGGTCTGGCCGCGCTGTCCGCTTTCCCTGCGCTGCGGGTAGGCTTCGCCGGG
This sequence comes from Nitrobacter sp., assembly GCA_039923555.1. GTDB lineage: Bacteria > Pseudomonadota > Alphaproteobacteria > Rhizobiales > Xanthobacteraceae > Nitrobacter. The sequence goes on along the minus strand of JBDTCP010000168.1, from coordinate 7,221 downwards.
GCTGCCGAAAAGAAGACCGGGACGTTCGAGGTCGAAAAGACCGATGCCGAATGGCGCGCTCAGTTGACCCCCGCACAATATAATATCTTGCGCAAGGAAGGCACCGAGCCACCCGGCTCCAGCCCGTTGCTCAAGGAGCATCGCAAGGGCACCTTCGCGTGCGCCGGCTGCGATCTGCCGCTCTATTCGTCCGAGACGAAATTCGAAAGCGGCACCGGCTGGCCGAGTTTCTGGAAGCCGCTCGACAACGCGGTCGGCGAAACCAAGGACACCACCTTCGGCATCGCGCGCACCGAAATCCACTGCCGCCGCTGCGGCGGCCATCTCGGCCACGTCTTCGACGACGGTCCGAAGCCGACGGGCCTGCGCTACTGCATGGACGGACTGGCCCTCGTCTTCCATCCGGCGTCACCGTCGGCCACGTAGGACGTTCGCTTTGGGGCGACGTTTCAGCAAAACCTTGCGTCATTCCGGGATACGCCCCTCTTGGGGCGCAGGCCCGGAATCGATACGCCCCGTACCGGCTGTGAAGCGGGACCGATCTGCGATCGCCGATGATCCACGACCAGTGCAGGGGTTATGGATTCCGGACAGCCGCTGACGCGGCTTCCGGAATGACAAGTGGTTTAGCTTGATGCGTTGTCGTCGCCCGCGCCGCCGTCGCTCGAAAACGCTGCGATCGTCCCGGCAAGAGTTGCCCTGCTAGGCAAGAGTGCCCCGGTCCCCGGACCGGGATTTATTTTTAGCGCACTGAAATAACTGATATTTTCGTGTTGGCACGAGGCTTGCGACAATCGTCTCCGACTGCGGCCATGGTTTTGGCTGACCTCCGGCGGCCGCCCGGATCGAGTTGGAGACGATGTCATGGGTATTTTCGACGCATTGAATACGTCTGTTGGCGGTTTGCAGGCCCAGTCCTTTGCGCTTCAAAACATCTCCGGCAACATCGCGAATGCCCAGACCACGGGCTACAAGGGTATCACCACCGCTTTCAGCGACCTGATCCCCGACTCGACCACCCCAAACCGTCAAGTCGCCGGCGGCGTGACGGCCTATGCGGTGGCGACCATCTCCACGCAGGGAACGGTGTCGGCCTCGACGGTCGGGACCTATATGGCAATCACCGGCGACGGCTTCTTCAATGTGCAGTCGCCCAGTGGCACCGTCGACAACCAGCCGGTCTTTTCGGGCGTTACCAACTATACACGCCGCGGCGATTTCCAGGTCAATTCTAACGGCAACCTCGTCAACAGCGCTGGCTACTACCTGATGGGCGTGCCGGTCGATCCCAAGACCGGCAACCCGCTCGGCAACGTGCCGCAGGTGCTCCAATTCCAGAACAACTTCATTCCCGCGCAGGCGACCTCGACGCTGCAATACGCCGCCAATCTTCCGGCCGTGCCGAGCACGCTATCGAGCCCAACCGGGACCGCCGGATCAATCACCGCCGCAGGCGGCTTGAATCCGAGCGATTTCACCACCGGTTTCAATCCGCTGGTGATCGGCACGCCCGCGCCTTTGGCTGATAACACCGTCACCGGTGGGGCGGCGACTAACCAAGCATCGACGGCGGTTGCCATCACCGCCTCGACAAAGCTCTCGGGAACGGCGCCGAGCGATTCTTTGCCGGGTGGTTTCGCGGTTGGCGACACGCTTACGGTGGACGGCACCACTATTACCTTCACAACTGCTGGGACCGGCGCGCAGGACGCGACGCATGTGCGCATCGACGATACCGTCGGTGACCTCCTCGGCAAGATCGGCACGATTACCGGGCAGGCGCCGACCATCAACGCGACCACCGGAGCGATCACGCTGCACACCGGCACGGCACAGGACCTGTCGGTGACGAGCGCTTCCGCCGGTTGGACGGCGATGGGATTTGGCGCGACCACCAATATCGCGCGCAGCGCCGGCGGCCCTCCAGGCGTGGGCGCCGGCGTGGTGATCGCCAACGACCAGACCATCTTCCAGCAGGAATCGATCAGCGGCGGCGCAGTCACGGTCTACGACGCGACCGGCACCGCGGTGAACCTGCAACTGCGCTGGGCCAAGACCGACAGCGCCTCGCTCGGCGCGGGCCACGCTGACACCTGGAACATGTTCTATCAGGCCAATCCCAACGCAATCAATACGCAGCCGGCCTGGATTAATGCCGGCACCAATTTCACCTTCGGCACCAACGGCCAGTTGTCGAGCCCGGTCGGCTCGTCCATCACGATTCCCAATGTCAGTGTCGGTACCCAGTCGCTCGGCAACCTCACGCTAAATCTCGGCAGCGGCGGCTTGACCCAGTACGCCAGCAGCGGCGGCAACGCCACCATCAACGCGATCAACCAGAACGGCTACGCCGCCGGTCAGTTGCAGTCGGTCGCCGTCAACAATGACGGCATCGTGGTGGGCACCTTCTCGAACGGACAGAACCTCGACCTCGCGCAGGTGTCGCTGTCGCACTTCAACGGCACCAACTACCTGAAGGCGATGGATGGCGGCGCCTATACGGTGACCGACGAGTCGGGACCTGCGATCGCGGGCGCGTCCGGGCACATCAGCGGATCGTCGCTCGAAGGCTCCAACACCGATATCGCCGACGAATTCACCAAGCTGATCGTGACGCAGCAGGCCTATTCGGCGAATACCAAGGTCATCACCACCGCGAACAGCATGGTTCAGGATCTGCTGAACGTGCTGCGATAGAGCATGATCCCGAAAAGTGGAAACCGGTTTTCGGACAAGATCATGCTCAATCGAAAGGATAAAGCAGAGTTTGATTCAACGCAGTTGAATCGGTCTCTGGTCGCAGCGCCGATTGATCCGGTTTTGAGGCGGGCAAAAAGATGAGTTTGAGTTCGGCCCTCTCCATTGCGATGTCCGGCTTGCGCGCCAACCAGGCCGCATTGTCGATCGTTTCCGGCAACGTCGCCAATGTGAACACGCCCGGTTATGTCGCGCAGACACTGGTGCAGGACCAGATCGTGTCCGGCAGCACCGGCTCCGGCGTCCGTGTCATCGGCGTCAACCGCACGCTCGATACCTTTGTCCAGTCGCAGTTGCGCACGGAAAACGCCGGCGGCGCCTATGCCGACCAGATCGCGAGCGTGCTCGGCCAGTTGCAGAACGTCTACGGAACTCCCGGCGAGTCCGGCACGCTGGAAGCGGCCTACAACAATTTCACCTCCGCCTTGCAGGCGCTGTCGGCGAGTTCGGGCAACCAGGCGGCGCAATCGTCGGTGCTGAACGCCGCGCAAGCGCTGGCGCAGCAACTCAACGCCACCACCAGCGGCATCCAGACGCTACGGTCAAACGCCGAACAGGACATGTCGGTGTCGGTCACGCAAGCCAACGCGGCGATGACCCAGATCGCGCACCTCAATCAAAAGCTGCAGAGCCTGAGCGCTCAGGATCCGGCGGCCGCGACGCTGATGGACCAGCGCGACACCGCGATCGACCAGCTCTCCAAGCTGATGGACATTCGTGCCGTCACCGATAGCACCAACCAGACCTCGGTGTTTACTACGTCGGGCATCCAGCTCGTCGGCGGCGTGCAGGCTTCCACGCTGTCGTTCAACGCGCAATCTTCGCTCACCGCGAGCTCGCAGTGGAATGCCGATCCCGGCAAGTCGAGCGTCGGCACCATCATGTGCCAGCTTCCGAACGGCGCCAAGATCGACATGATCGCCTCGCAGGCGATCAACTCCGGCCAGATCGCGGCCGACGTCCAGTTGCGCGACAAGACGCTGGTGCAGGCGCAGAACCAGGTCGACCAGATGGCCGCGACGCTCGCCAGCGCGCTGTCCGACGTCACCACGAGCGGTACCGCGGTCACGGGCCCGCCCTCGGGCTTCGACACCGACCTGTCCAATGTCCTGCCCGGCAACTCGTTCAACGTCACTTACACCGACTCGAGCAACGTTTCGCATTCCATCTCCGTGGTGCGCGTGGACGATCCCACCGCATTGCCGATTCCGAATACGGCGGCAAATCCGAACGACACGGTGATCGGCGTCAATTTTTCCGGCGGACTCGCCTCGATCGTGTCGCAACTCAACACCCAGATCGGCGGAACGGCGCATCTGACATTCTCCGCATCGGGATCGCTGCTGCGCACCGTCGACGACGGATCAAGCGCATCGACTGTGACCGCGGCCTCGACCACGACGACGGTGCAGTCGCTGGCCTCGGGCAAACCGCAGTTGCCGCTTTTCACCGATCGCGCCGCGCTTTATACGGGCGCGATCACAGGTACCGCGTCGCAAATCACCGGGCTGGCCGGGCGCATCCAGGTCAACGCCGCGCTGCTCGCCGATCCCTCGAAACTCACGGTCTACAACACATCGCCCGTGACGCCCGCTGGCGACACGACGCGCTCCGACTTCCTCTACGACCAGTTGACGTCCGCGACCTTCAGCTATTCGCCGAATACCGGGCTCGGCGCGGCGGCGGCGCCGTTCAAGGGCACGCTGCCGTCGTTCCTGCAGCAGTTCGTCAGCGTCCAGAGCAGCGCCGCGACCACCGCGCAGCAGGTGGCGCAGGGCCAGGACGTCGTCGTCAACACGTTGCAGGAAAAATTCAACGCCAAGGCAGGCGTGAACATCGACACCGAAATGACCAATCTGATCGCGCTGCAAAATTCCTACGCGGCGAACGCGCATGTGATGTCGGTGGTGCAGAGCATGATGCAGACGCTGCTGCAGGCGCAGTTGTAAACGAGTGTAAGGCGGTTCTTATGGCGATCAACGGCATCAGCTTCGGCAATACCATCCTCGGCGGCTCGATCCAGAGCCTCAAGGCGCAGATGGCCGATCTGCAGAACCAGCTCACCAGCGGCAAGAAGTCGACGACCTATTCGGGCATGGGCGCCAACGAAGGCTTCGCCATTGCCGCGCGCTCGCAACTGTCGAACATCGCCGCGTTTACCGACACGATGACGAAGATCACCACCAACATCGAGGTCGCCAACACGTCGCTGCAGGCGCTGGCCAACATCGGTACGCAGTTGCAGACCGCCGCGAACAGCGGATCGCAGGCGCTGAACAGCGCCGGACAGACCGCCGGCCAGCAGACCGCGGTCGCTGAATTCTCGTCGATGGTCGGCATCCTCAATACGCGGGCCGGCGACCGTTACGTCTTTTCCGGCAGCGCGATCTACACCCAGCCGGTGGCATCGTCCGACCTGATCCTGGACGGCAACGGCGCCGGGCAGGCCGGACTGAAGCAGGTGATTTCCGAACGCAACCAGGCCGATCTCGGCAGCAGTGGCCTCGGTCGCGTCACCATCGCCTCGCCGACGGCGACGTCGGTGTCGATCGCGGAGGATGCGTCGCCTTCGGTCTACGGCATGAAGCTCAGCAACGTCACCTCGTCGCTGACAGGCGCGACCGTCACCAACACGGCTGCGACGGTGAACCTCGCCAGCAATCCGAGCGACGGCGACACTTTTAATTTCGCCTTTCTGCAATCCGACGGCACCAGTCAGACGGTTCAGTTGACCGCGACTACGACGCTGCCCCCGCCGACCGGATCGTTCGCGATCGGTGCCAGCGCGGCGGCGACCGCGACCAACCTGAATGCGGCGCTGACCACTGCCGAAGCGACCGCGTCGCCCTACGGTGCGCAACTGACCGGCGTCAGTTCGAGCGCCGCGGGCGTGACCCTTACGCCGGCGCAGGCCTCGGTCGATCTCGGCGCCACCAATCCGGTTGACGGCGATCAGGTAAGCTTCACCTTCAGCCTGCCGGATGGCACGACCGAAAGCGTGCAACTGACGGCCTCCAGCGAAACACCGACGCCGGCCGGCAGTTTTGCGATCGGCGCGACTCCGACGGCGACCGCGGCCAATCTCAATGCCGCGCTGACGAACTCAATCGGTACACTGGCGAAGACGTCGCTGGTCGCGGCTTCCGCGATCCGGGCGGCGCATGACTTCTTCGACTCGCCGCCGCAGCGCGTCGACGTCACGCCGCCGGCGACGCTGGCCACCGCGACCGGTGCGGTGAACGGCACGCCCGCGAACACCGTGCAGTGGTACACCGGCGACGCCGGTACCGGCTCGGCGCGCGCAACCTCGACGGTGCGGGTCGATCCGTCGGTGACGGTGCAGTATGGCATGCGCGCCAACGAAGACGCGATCCGCTCGTTGGTCGAATCCGCCGCTGTCCTCGCCGCGGTGACGACGTCTCCGACCGATCCGAACGGTGCCGGCCAGGTCTCGTCACTCAACGCGCGCATTGCGCAAAATCTGAGCGCGACGCCCGGCAGGCAGAACATCCAGAATGTCCAGTCCGATCTCGCCAACGCGCAGACGGTGATGAAGGACGCCACCGCGCGTCAGAAACTGACGCAGGCGACGTTGCAGAACATCGTCGATCAGGCCGAAACCGTCTCCACCGACCAGGTCGCGAGCCAGTTGCTGGCGTTGCAGACCGATCTTCAGGCGTCGTATCAGACGACGTCGATGCTCTCTCAACTCAGCCTGGTGAAGTTCCTGCCGCTCGGCTGACGGCTAGATTGAACGCTACTGGGCGAAGTTGAAGTCGCCAGCGCTCTCTTCCTGAAAGGGCGTGGGCGGTGCCAAAGGCATTCGGCTATTCGAGAGTGACAAACCAGTCGTGTCCAACATGGACTCGCCGGTTCTATTTTACTACAAGCCACCGCATGCGAATGATCTTCGATGCGCTCGCGAATATGCTCCGGCAGTGCGCGCGCAACAGCCGGGAGCGCGCGGCATGACGGTCGCACGGCGCGGCGCGCCACTGCCAGCACGGCAGGATGCGCCGGACACCGACGAGACGCTTGATCCGGACGACTGGGATGCGCTTCGCACGCAGGGACACCGCATGCTCGACGATATGTTCGATCATATCGCCGGCATTCGCGCGCGCCCGGTGTGGCAGCCGATTCCGGCGGAGACGCGCGCACGCTTCCGCGCGGCGCTGCCGCGGGAAAGCGCCGATCTCGGCGATGTCTATCGGGAGTTTGCAGAACACATCGCGCCGTATACCGCCGGCAACGTCCATCCCGGCTTTATGGGGTGGGTGAACGGGGGCGGTACCGCCGTCGGCATGCTGGCCGAGATGCTGGCGGCCGGGTTGAACGCCAATCTCGGCGGCCGAGATCACGTTCCGATCGATGTTGAGCGCCAGATCGTTCGGTGGGTGCGAGAGATGTTCGGTTTTCCCGATACCGCGAGCGGCATCTTCGTCACGGGAACATCGATGGCGA
>JBDTCP010000167.1:0-5568 GCA_039923555.1 Nitrobacter sp. | reverse complement strand
AGGCCCGCCACGAATTCCAGGTACTCCAGAGGCGTCAGCTTGTCGTAGATCATCGGCTCGTCGGACACCCACGCCATGATCTGCTTGGCCCCGGCCGGATCCGTCAGCGCATCGATCCCAAGCACTGACACCGAACCTGCATCGGGCCGCAGCAGCCCGGCAACCATGCGCAGCGTCGTGGTCTTGCCCGCGCCGTTGGGGCCGAGCAGCGCGTAGAATTCCCCGGGCCGGACCGTCAGATCGAGCCCGTCAACGGCCGGGCGATCGAAACGCTTGGTTAACCCTCGCACGGCGAGCGCCGGGGTTTGCTGCTCCAGGTTCATGAGCGCCAGATCTCTGCTGCATCCGTCGCGCAGACTGGACCGAAGATATTTCAGCGCAGTGAATCACGAGCGGCAAAGCCGGTTCATCAGCGCGAAATCGCGCACAACCTTGCCTTGAAAGCTGCGGATGCCGTGGTCAAAACCCCATCGGCAGTGTATCAGACGGACCGGAAAACGCGGCCCAGCAACGACGGAAGATGCCTTGGCACAGGATTCGATCATCAAGCCTTTCCTCGAGGTGCTTTTGGGCCGACGTCAGGCCGTACCGCCGATCTGGATGATGCGGCAGGCAGGCCGTTACCTGCCGGAATATCGCGAGCTGCGCGCGAAAGCCGGTGGCTTTCTCGACCTCTGCTTCACGCCGGAATTCGCCGCCGAGGTGACGTTGCAGCCGATTCGACGCTTCGCGTTCGACGCCGCCATCATCTTCTCTGATATTCTGGTGATCCCCTACGCACTCGGGCGCTCGGTGCGCTTCGAGGTGGGGGAAGGCCCGCGGCTCGATCCGTTGGATACGCCGGACAAGGTCGCTACGCTGGCGCGCGAAGCCGACATGACGAAACTCGAGCCGGTGTTCGAGGCGTTGCGCCGCGTCAAGCGCGAGCTCGATCCAAAAACGGCCCTGATCGGTTTCTCTGGAGCGCCGTGGACGGTCGCGACCTACATGGTCGCCGGCCAAGGCACGCCCGATCAGGCGCCGGCGCGGATGATGGCCTATCGCCACCCCGAGGCGTTTGCGAAAATCATCGACGTGCTGGTGGAGAATTCCGTCCGCTATCTGCTCGGCCAGCTCCAGGCCGGCGCGGACGTGCTGCAGATTTTCGACACCTGGGCTGGCGTGTTGCCGCCGCGCGAATTCCAGCGCTGGTCGATCGAACCGACGCGCCGAATCGTTGAAGGCGTCCGCAAGATCGTGCCGGACGCAAAAATCATCGGCTTTCCCCGTGGCGCCGGTGCGTTGCTGCCATCCTATATTGAGGCGACCGGCGTCGATGCCGTCAGCATCGATTGGGCCGCCGAGCCGTCATTGATCCGGGAGAAGGTCCAGAGCCGCGTCGCCGTTCAGGGCAATCTCGATCCGCTGGCACTGATCGCGGGCGGCGCCGCGCTCGACCGCGCGGTCGACGATGTACTGACGAATTTTGCCGGCGGCCGGCTGATCTTCAATCTCGGCCACGGCATTCAACCGGAAACGCCGATCGCTCACGTCGAACAGATGATCCACCGGGTGCGCAAGAACGGCTTGCGCTAACGGCAAGCTGAACCGTCTTGTCCATCATCTACGGCCCAACGGACAACCCCTTACGGACGGGTCACTTGATGTAGGGGCACCAGGACCGCAGCGACAGCGATCCGAAGCGGGCCTCCAGCGACGTCCGCGCTCCCGCCTTTTTGATGAGGAAAACGATCCGCCTCTCCGCGCGTTCGGTGATTTCCACTGAATCGCCGGTCTCCCGGATCAAATTCGGAATATCGATCACCGTGAGCGGGTCGGTGCAATGCACCTCCAGCTGCTCGCCAGGCGTCAACGATTTCAATGCCTTGCGGGTCTTGAGCGCCGGCATCGGGCACTTCAGCCCGGTCAGATCGAGTTTCGTAATCAGCATCGGATAAACATGGCGAATCCCGATGGGACCGTCAACCGGCCGACCTTCAAATCTGTCTAACTTGTCCGCAGGCGACCTCGTGTCGGGGATGTTTTATAGCCAATCACATCCTATTGTCCTGCGGATCGAAGGGCTCATGACCAATATCGACGCAGCGTCCCCGACAGAATACCCGCTGACTCCAGCCGTCATTCTCGCCGGCGGCCTTGCGCGGCGCATCGGGGGCGGCGACAAGCCGACGCGCCAGATCGGCGGGCAGACCATTCTGGCCCGCGTCATCGCGCGACTTGCGTCCCAATGCGGCGGCCTCATCCTCAATGCCAACGGCGATCCCGCGCGATTTGCCGCATTCCGCCTGCCGGTGATTGCCGATTCCGTGGCGGATTTTCCGGGCCCGCTCGCAGGGATTCTGGCCGCCCTCGACTGGGCGGCGGAGCAGCGGTCAGGTATCCAATGGATCGTGAGCGCGCCGGGCGACTGCCCGTTTCTGCCGCGCGATCTGGTGGCACGGCTGCATCGCGCGCGAAGCGAACAGGACGCCCAACTTGCGGTCGCCGCCTCGGGCGGGCGGTCGCATCCAGTGATCGGACTGTGGAACGTGACACTACGCAACGAATTGCGTCAGGCGTTGACGTCCGAAGGCGTCAGAAAGGTCGATCTCTGGACCTCGCGTTATCGGCCCGCCACCGTGTCATGGCCGACGGCGCCGTTCGATCCGTTCTTCAACATCAACACCGCCGACGATCTTGTCGAAGCCGAGCGGCTCGTGGCGCTGGACGACACTGCTGACAGGTTGACCGGCGGCACCGCCCGCCATTGAGCAGATCGGAAGCTTTCGGCGCGCTCAACGAGCGCCGCCGGCCGTCGTCCGACCGGGTTCCTGCCTGGGCGACAGCTTCCAGTCCGGCCGTATGAAGTGGCAGGTATAGCCGTTCGGAATACGCTCCAGATAATCCTGATGTTCGGGCTCGGCCTCCCAGAACGGGCCGGCGGGCGCCAGCTCGGTGGCAACCAGGCCTGGCCAAAGACCGGACGCATCGACATCGACGATGGTATCTTCCGCGATCCGCTTCTGCTCATCGCTGGTGTAGAAGATCGCAGAACGGTAGCTCGGGCCTTTATCGTAACCCTGACTGTCCACCGTGCTTGGGTCATGGATCTGGAAAAAAAATTCCAGCAGTTGCCGATAGCTGATGACCTGCGGATCAAAGCTGATTTCGATGGCCTCGGCATGATCGCCGTGGTTGCGATAGGTCGCATTCGGCACGTCGCCTCCGGTGTAGCCGACACGGGTCGAGATCACGCCCGGATACCGGCGCAATAGAGCCTGCATACCCCAGAAGCAGCCCCCGGCAAGGACCGCGCGTTCGGTCGAAGCTGTCATGTCCGTCCTTCTCCTGTTTGCTCTTGGTATCGCCCTGTTGGCTCCTCCTGGCAGACCTTATCCAGCCGCGCCAGCCGCCACACGTTTCATCCAATCTGGATACCGGGCCGCCTGCGATCAAGCCATCCCCTCACAACGAGATGGTGCGCGAAGCCGCCGCGGTGCGGCCGCCAGCAGCATCCAGACGCAGTCTCCGCCCGTGGCACATCCGGGACATTATCGCAACCCGGATTTGCCAGTTGCATAGCAAGACGGTCCCGAGCTATTCGGAGTGCAGCTGGCCCATGATCCGGGCCTTCGAATCACAATGAGGTCTGGAATGTCGATCACTTTAGAAGACACGAAGTTTGCATTGGACAGTCACGCCCCTGAAGGAAAGCTTTGGGGCAGACTGTTAATCGCAGTAAACGATACCGATACTGGAACGCAGCGTTCAATTCAGCTCGAGGTTCTTTTAGACAAGAGCGACAAGGCCGGCTTTTCTGACTATGAAAACACGGCGCGGGTTGAAGCCAAGAAATTTCTAAAACAAGTCGCCGAGAAATTGTAGATTCCACTTTCCGGCTGAACACTCCCCGCTCAACGATACGCGCAGAACACCTGGAAAACTCAAGGGCGTTGCAAGGCGGTCCTCCTCGTCGAGGGCGCGCGCGTCATCGAGCAGCATTCCATGCTCGCCGCATCCTCAGTCCGACAACCAGACTCCTGCCTGGATGCCCAAACAGGAACGCGAAGATGGATGCCCAGCCGCGTTAGTGAGAAGGCCAATCGGTATTTCCCGGTCAGTCACGCTGCGAGTACATCGTCGTCGCCAAGAGGTGGAGGTCGCCAAGCACGACCGCCGTCGGCAGCAAACGGCTGCGGTCGGGCCAAACCAAAGCCGCGCCAGATGCGGAAACGATCAACTTGATCCAACCAACGCCGCCGCTGACGGAGACCTGAGCCGCAATCATCGCAGCCAGACCTGACAGGACCCAGCGCAGCACATCGACATCGACATTGACATCGAGCGCCTGCGCATCCACCTCGCCGAGCGATAACAGGTTGATGCGCCATCGCAGCGCAAGCAGTAGCGTGCCCGCGAATAACTTCACCACGGCAATGACAGCTCCTTGTCCGGTCGCGCCGATAAACTTCCCAGTAGTCAATAGAAATAGGTCCGCCGTCGTCACCACGGAATGGCGTGCGTGGTCACGCCCCCTTGGCGACAAGGTCTGGTCGCGCCCGACGTCTTGAGTTAAACATATATTTTGTATATATCTTATAACTCGACCATGTATAACGACGGCACAATCCGACGGGATTGGACGTTCGGTGTTGAGGGCAAGCCTGATCATGAATTGTTCGCGCTATTTGCAAGGCAGGCTGCCATATGTTGTCGCTTCAATGGCTGGAGTGGGACTGGGTGTAATCGCAGCGTTCGTGATGACATATTCACCGCCGCTGACCACTCACCGCGTCGTTGTGCCACTCAACAGCGCCGCCACGGCGGTGCCGGTGCCGCTCGAAGGTCTCGCCGATCTGCCGAAACTTCTGACCAGGCAGGGCAAACCACAACGATGGGCCATCGTCGGCGGCGCGTTGATGCAGATCGGCCTCAGCCGCCTGAGCATACCTGCGCTTGAACACGCGATTGCAACGGACCCCGATAATAATGTGCTCCACGTCGCACTGGGCGAGGCTCTTGCGCTGGCGGATGGCGGTCTCGTTTCGGAAAGGGCAAAGGCTGAATTCGAGATCGCATTGCAGGCCGATCCCAACGACCTCGTCGCACGTTTCTACATGGCGCATTGGCTGCTGCAGAACGGCAAGCCGAAGCCGGCTCTGGTCAAATGGGTCGGCCTGATGCGGACAGTGGGAAGCGATCAGACATGGTACGACCACCTGTGGACGGTGATGCCCGTGGCCGCGCAACAGGTCGGCATGAATCAACTCGCGCTGCAGGCTTTGTGCGTCGCAGGCATGTAGCAAAGTCCACCCTGTACATGGCGCGGGACGCTTTCATGCGGCGTCAGAATGGTCGCCACTAATTTCAAGCTCATATTTTTTCTGCTATAAGATATATTTTTGATATTGCTATTTCTCACATAAGATGTATTTCTAATATTTCTTTAAACTACCGCATGGCGACAATCCCGGCATCTGGATGGTTCACGATCACATCGATCGTCACGACATCAACGGCAAGGCGACGAAGATGGGCGGCATCATGACCACCATCGAATATGACGAGATTCCTGTGAAGGATCAGGCT
>JBDTCP010000166.1:0-8329 GCA_039923555.1 Nitrobacter sp. | reverse complement strand
CCGCGCGAGCCCGGAATCGCATCCTTCGACTGTCGAGATTCCCCGATGTGCAATTACATATCTGTGATCGCCGCCGACCCGGCGTCCGCAATGACAAGGAGAGTTTTCCAACGCCCTGATAGAAATCCAGCGCCGCGAATCCTACACCCGGAAATGCTTTGACAGCTTGAGGCCCTGGGCCTGGTAGTTGGAGCCGATGCGCTGGCCGTACATCGCGTCGGGTCGCGCCAGCATCTTCTCATAAACCAGCCGGCCGACGATCTGGCCATGCTCGAGAATGAATGGCACCTCGCGCGAGCGCACTTCGAGCACCGCGCGCGAACCCTGTCCGCCCGCGCCGGCATAGCCGAAGCCGGGATCGAAGAAGCCCGCATAGTGGACACGGAATTCGCCGACCAGCGGGTCGAATGGCACCATTTCCGCGGCGTAATCGGGCGGCACCTGCACCGCTTCTTTTGATGCGAGGATGTAGAACTCGCCGGGATCGAGGATCAGGCTGCCATCCGGCCGCGCCGCGATCGGCTCCCAGAATTCACCGACCGCATAGCCGCTGCGGCGGTCGATATCGACCACGCCGGTATGGCGCTTGGCGCGATACCCGACGAAGCCGTTGGCATTCTCGCCCGAGAGGTCGACGCTGAGCGCCACGCCGTTGGCGAGATCGGCGTCGTCGATATCGACAAGCCGCTCTTGCGCATGCAAGGCGTCGAGTTCGTGGGCATCGAGAATGGCGTGACCGGTGCGAAAGCGGACCTGCGACAGCCGCGATCCCTCGCGCAGCAGTACCGGAAATGTCTTGGGACTGATCTCGGCATAGAGCGGACCGTGATAGCCGGCGCCGATCATGTCGAAGCGCCGCGTGCCGTCGGCGATCACGCGCGTAAATACGTCGAGCCGCCCGGTCGAACTTTTCGGGTTGGCGGCGGCGACGATTTCCGGCGGCAGCGCCAGGCCCTCCAGCAGCGGCACGATGTAGACGCAGTTGGTCTCCAGCACCGCGCCATCGGAGAGATCGATTTCGTGCAGCTTCAATTTGTCGATGCGTTCGGCGACGGTCGCATCCGGTCCCGGCAGAAAACTGGCGCGCACCCGGTAGGCGATGGCGCCAAGCCGCAGATCGAGACTCGCCGGCTGGATCTGACTTTCGATAAACGGATATTCCGGCAGGATCAGGCCCGCGTCCGCCATCGCCGCAATCATGCGGTCGGGCAGGATGCCATTGGCGTCGGGCGGGAGCGTGAATGACACGATGTCGTCCTTGCGGCGTGGGTGATGGAGGCCAGAAAAAGGAGCCGGAGCTTCTACCCGTTATCCGACGGCCGGTAGCAGGGTTATAGCGTTTGCACACGGGATTTGCGGCAAGCTCATCGCGAATGTCAATTCGTTGGCTTGACGGAAAGGTCATGCCGGATTAAGGGCATGACTCATCCCGTGGTGATTTGAGCCGGCCGGCTTGCAGCCACGTTAAATAAGTCGCTAAACAGGCCGGGGACAATGTGATCCCGGCTTGTGGAGTTTTTTCCAGGCCGGGTTTTTTGTGGCCGTTTTCCAGGGCGGTCGCGCAGGAGGTCACATGTCGCAATCTTCGTCCACCGCCCATTATCGCACTGAAACCCGGCTGGTTCATTCCGGCACGTTGCGCTCGCAGTTCGCCGAGACCTCGGAAGCACTGTTCCTGACCCAGGGCTATGTCTACGACACCGCCGAACAGTGCGAGGCGCGTTTCAAGGGCGAGGATCCCGGTTTCATCTACTCGCGCTACTCCAACCCGACCGTCGCGATGTTCGAGCAGCGCATGGCTGAACTGGAAGGTGCGGAGGCGGCGCGCGCCACGGCGACAGGCATGGCGGCGGTGACGACCGCGATGCTCGCGCCGCTGAAGGCCGGCGATCACGTCGTTGCGGCAAAGGCCCTTTTCGGCTCGTGCCGCTATGTGGTGGAAGACCTGCTGCCGCGCTATGGCATCGAATCCACGCTGGTCGATGGCCTCGATCTCGACCAGTGGCGCAAGGCGATGCGGCCGAACACGAAAAGCTGCTTCATCGAAAGCCCGACCAACCCGACGCTCGACGTGCTCGACATCGGAGGCATCGCCGAGATCGCGCATCAGGCCGGCGCGCGGCTGATCGTCGACAATGTGTTCGCAACGCCGATCTGGCAAAGCCCGTTGGCGCTGGGCGCCGACATCGTGGTGTATTCGGCCACCAAGCATATTGACGGCCAGGGGCGGACACTCGGCGGCGTCATCCTGTCGTCGAACGCCTTCGTTCAGGAGCACCTGCAGACTTTTATCCGCCAGACTGGGCCGTCGATCTCGCCGTTCAACGCCTGGGTTCTCCTGAAAGGGCTTGAAACCCTTGCCGTCCGCGTGCGCCAGCAGACCGAGAGTTCGGCGGCGATCGCCGATGCGTTGGCGTCACACCCCAAAGTGACCCGTCTCATCTATCCCGGACGGCCGGATCATCCGCAAGCGGCGCTTGTGAAAAAGCAGATGCGCGCCGGATCGACGCTGATTGGCTTCGAGGTCAAGGGTGGCAAGGCGGGCGCCTTCCGCTGTCTCAATGCATTGAAGCTCGCGCGCATCTCGAACAATCTCGGCGACGCCAAGAGCCTCGTGACCCACCCGGCCACCACCACCCACCAGCGGCTCGCGCCGGAGGTCCGTGCCGGACTCGGCATCGGCGAAGGCTTCATCCGCTATTCGACCGGCCTTGAACACAAGGACGACCTGATCGAGGATCTTTTTGTCGCGCTGGAGAAGGTGTGAAAATTTTTCTTCCCTCTCCCCTCGTGGGAGAGGGTGGCGAGAATAAGCGCAGCGAATTCGAGCCGGGTGAGGGGTGCCCATTGATTGGCTCACCCCTCACCCGCCTCACAACGGTCGATAGGCCCTCACGGCCGGCGGTGAACTGACACCTGCTTGGACCTGATCCACCGAACTGATGATGTCATCGCCAAGCAACTGGGCGAAACAGGCATAACCCCAGTCGTTCATGTGCAGACCATCTTTGGTCACGAAGGCGTCGAACGGCAGCGACTGCCGGTCGTGCCAGTCGCGCATGACCTCGAAGCGCGGAAAAATCCCGGCGTGTCTGAAGTGCGCAACCTTGCTCAGCAGACTGACCATCCTGCCGGCGTTCTCGCCCCTGGCGTTGACGGCGGGCGAGTATTGCGGATCAACCAGAACCAGATCGGCGCCCGAGGCCTGAATGGCCTCGGCACCGGCCTCGACGAGTTTCGCAGTGATCGAAGGATCGAGATTGCGCAGCACCGCGTTGGTGCCGACCTGCCAGATCACCATGTCCGGCTTCGCATCGATCACTTCTGATTGCAGCCGCTTCATCATCTCGGGCGCGTCCTCGCCGCCCTTGCCGCGGTTGAGCACGGTGATGGCCGCCGCGGGATATTTGCGGTGCAACTGGGCCGCCAAGCGGTTCGGATAATTGAATTCGGGCGATGTCGCGCCGTAACCCTGCGTCGATGACGAACCAAAGGCGACGATGACGACCGGTTTGTTGGCGGCAAGCTTTGCCGCCACATGTGACAGCGAGCCCAGCGATCGCGAGACGCCCTTCGGCGCCAGACAAGGGACGCGGTTGAAGATGTCGCGGGCGTGGGCCGCAATCGCCTTCACCTTGTCGATTGCCTTTCCGGAGAGATCCTGCGTCGGCGCGGCGTGGTCTGCAGCCCCAACACTGGATGAAGACGGTGCAGACAGACCCGTGCCGCCCATCGGCAGCGCCGCGGCGCTGCTACCCGACACAGTTTGCGCAGCCACAGTCGAGGTCCACATGCCTACCGACATCGCCAGCGCGGCAGAGACAACCACTCCGGAGAAACGACCGCGGATCGTCATTAACGCCGGGTCCTGAGTTGGGAGGGATCGATATGAGCGGTATCGATCACGAATGTCGACAAGGCGCGGCCGAGACAATTGTGAACGCGTTTGGCAAGGTCTGCTCCACGCACCGCGCTGAACAAATCGAATTCGCCGCTCTCATTCCATTGGGTCATGATCGCAAACCTGTCGAACAGCGGAACGTCGTGCTGCTGCGCCGCGAGCCGCATGTTGTCGATATAGGAGGCCGGTGAGACCATGGTTTCCGTACGCGGACTGTATTGCATATTCATCAGGACGACGTCAGACCCCGCATTTTGCAATGCAGTAACGCCCTGGTCGACGGCCCCACGGAAGTTGTCGATATCGACGGACCGGATAGCATCGACGGTGCCGGTTTGCCACACCACCAAGGTCGGCTTTTTCGCCCCCGCGAGCTTGCCGAGGTCGGGCGCAATATCCTCGGCGGTCTTTCTGGGTGCCAGTTCCACAGATACGTTCACGGTGGTGCCCGGCAATTTCTCACGAAGCGCCACCTGCAACCGCGCCGGATAGGCATCACCCTCGGCCCCGGAGATGGTTGAGGAACGGCTGCCCACAACCAGGATATCGAGCGGACCGCCCGCCTTGATTGCCGAGGCCACGCGGGCCAGCGGGCTGTCGCTGGTCAGCAGATAGGCCGGAACGTCGCAGCTTTTGGGTGGGTCATCGGCGCGCGCGGAGGCACCGGCCGACAAGCCGGCCAGCAAGAACAAGACCGACTTCCAGCCGGCGCTCATGCTCCTCCTCCCGCAAGATCCGCGTCGCCATCGGCCGATCTGGCACGCCGTCCGCTCTTGCTGGCAACGTTTTTGTACCACGAAAATACCCATGCCGCGGCGGACATGATGACGATCCCGCAAACACTGACAACGAAATGAAGCCCGGCGCCACCTGACACTTCGGCTAGGATGAAATGCCCGGCAAAGGCCAGGAAGACGCCGATGCAGAAAATCTCCAGCGAATGCTGGCCGCACAGGATCAGCGGCCGCAGCCACGGCGATTTCAGCCCCGGCCAATCCCTGGGCAAAAATCGGACGGTCAAAGCAGCCAGCGCCAGGAAATGGACAAAGCGCAGCACGTCGAGATTGGTCTTGTCGATGGGATACATCCACCGCTCGACAATGCGCGGCATGAAATAGTTGAGCTGCGGCACATGCCAGGTCAGCGTCGTGTAAAAGGCGAACAGCAGATAGGCGACGCAAATCCACAGCGTGACCGGCGACGACAGGATGCGCGACATGCGTTTCGCGCCTCCGAGCGCGCACCAGGCGCCGAACACGAACAGCAGTTGCCAGGCGAACGGATTGAAGAACCAGACTCCATTGGGATACGCCGGCAGCGCAAGATCGAACTGCCAGGTGAGCGCGTAAAGACCCACCGCCAGCGCCAGCGCCAGATCGGCCTTGCGCTGCATCAGCCACAGGATCGGCGGCAGGAAGAGCATCAGTGCGATATAGAGCGGCAGCACGTCCATGTTGACGGGCCGGAATTTCAGCAGCAATGCCTGCACGATCGTGATGTCGGGCTGCTTGAGAAAATCGAGGATGCCCATTTCCTCGGTGTACAGCGGATTCTCGAAGCTGCTCGCGACATAGGAAATTTCCGCGAGGAAGATCGTGAACAGAAAGATATGCGCCACGTAGATCTGCCAGACCCGCTTGAGAATGCGCGCGGCGGCGACGACGAATCCGTGCGCCAGCATGGCGCTGCCATAGACGAAGGCAGCGGTATAGCCCGAGATGAAAATGAAAATCTCGGTGGCGTCGCTGAAGCCGTAGTTGCGGATGGTGAGCCAGGTCAGAAGGTTCGGTGGCAGATGGTCGATGAAGATCAGCCACAGCGCCAGCCCGCGGAACAGATCGAGCCGCAACTCGCGTTCGACGGGGGCGTCCGGAATCGAAACGTCCGGCGCATTGCGCAAGACGCCATGGCCCGGCGCTCCGGTGCGTACTCCGACAACCTGACCGGCAACGGATGTCATGCGCACCGCTTCGATATGCCTGCAATCGCCCTCCGGCGATCGAGACTGATTTAGGGGAGACCGGATTCACCCTAATGGTGACAAAAGGCAATATTACGGTCGTGGTTATAGTCCGCTACCGTGCTGACGCGCTATCACAAGCCGGTGGGGCTGGTTCCCGCAGATGTTTTTGCTATGATCCCCCGATACCCAAGAGAGTCTCCATGTACCGCGCCGTCACCCGCCAGATCGAAGTCACCGTCAAGCCGAACTTCATGCCGGAGCGGTCGTCCGCAGAGAAAGGCCATTTTTTCTGGTCCTACACGGTGGTCATCATCAATGCTGGACAGGATACCGTCCAGTTGCGCACCCGGCACTGGGTCATCACCGATGCCTCCGGACGGAAACAGGAGGTCCGCGGCGAAGGCGTGGTCGGCGAACAGCCGGTGCTCGCACCCGGCGAGCGTTTCGAATACACCAGTGGAGTTCCGCTGCCGACCGCCTCCGGATTCATGACCGGCCACTACCAGATGATCTCGGTCCGAAGCGGCGAGCCGTTCGAAATCGATGTCCCCACCTTCTCGCTCGACAGCCCCGACAGCAGGCGTGTGCTGAACTGAAGCTTCGGCACATCGCGTCCTCCATCCGACACCGGGTCGAGCCGCATTTACTCCACGCCGGCTTCCTGCGGCGTGAACTCGTACACCGAACTGCAGAACTCGCAGGTCACGACGACCCTGCCGTCCTTCACCATCTCCGAGCGATCCTGCGGTGCGAAGCTCTTCAGCATCGCAGCCACCGCGTCGCGCGAGCACGAACATTGGGCGCGCAGCGCCTGCGGTGGAAATACCCGGACGCCACGCTCGTGAAACAACCGGTGCAGCAGACGTTCGCCGGACAGATCTGGATCAATTAATTCAAGATCCTCGACGGTGCCGATCAGCGACTGGCCCTCGACCCACGCATCGTCCTCGGCCACGGTATGCACGGTGCTGCCTTCCGGTGCATCTCCGGGATCGAGGTCGGCCTGACGTGCGCGCTCCGGCGCCTTGGGCAGGAATTGCAGCAGCATGCCGCCGCCGCGCCAGCGATGTTTCGGCCCGTCGCCGCCGCTGCGCCACTCCTCGCCGACCGCGAGACGAACCCGCGTCGGTATCTGTTCGGAGCGCAGGAAATACTCATGCGCGGCGTCTTCCAGGCTGCCGCCTTCCAGTGCCACCAGTCCTTGATAACGGCTCATGTCCGGACCCTGATCGATGGTCATGGCGAGGTGACCGTGGCCGAGCAGCGCACCGGAATCCAGCGCATTGCCAAGCCGTGCCTCGTCGAAACGTGCATAGGCTCGGAGTCGGTCCGGCGCCTGAAAGTCGACAATCAGGAACGATACCGGTCCGTCGGTCTGGGTCTGAAGGATGAAGCGGCCGTCGAACTTGAGCGAGGATCCCAGTAGCGTCGTCAATACGACCGCCTCGCCGAGCAGCTTGCCGACCGGCGCGGGATAGTCGTGGCGGATCAACAGTTCGTCGAGCGCCGGCCCGAGCCGGGTCAGCCGTCCCCGCAGATCGAGCGCGCTCACCTCGAACGGAATCACGGCGTCATCGACTGGAACAGCCGACGGCGCACGCACGGGGGTTTCAAGCGAAATGGTAGGGTCGGATGTCCGTGATGTCATGGCGTTCTATCTGGGGTCGGCGAGCCGGGATCGAAACCCCTGAAAGCCGGATTTGGCCCAGCTTTGCCGTCGTCCATGCGAACGCCAATAATGATCGGTCTGCTCACACCCTTTTCATTTCGACCGACACTTTTGGCCCGTGCCGGATGGTCTGATAGACGACGCAATAACGCTCGGTCAGCTTGAGCAGGAGATCGAGCTTGTCCTGCGGCGCATCGGTGTCGACATCGAAGCGCAGGCGGATCGATTCGAAACCGACCGGCGTTTCCTTGTCGACGCCAAGCGTGCCGCGAAAATCGAGATCGCCCTCGGCGGTGACGTGACCGGATTTCAGCGGCACATCGATCGCGGTCGCAACCGACTTCAGCGTGACGCCGGCGCAGGCGACCAGCGCCTCAAGCAGCATGTCCCCGGAGCACAATTCGAGACCGGACCCACCGGTGGCTGGATGAAGTCCTGCGACCGCCAGCGCGCGCCCGGTCTCGACCTTGCAGGCGATACCATCGTTGTCGATCGAACCCTTGGCCTTCAGCGTGATCAGCGCGGACTTCGGGTCGGTCTTGTAGCGCTCCTTGATCGGGGCCTGTGTGGCGCGAAGCTCGGCGGCATCCATCAACGTCTCCTCTTTTCTGAAATCGTTCGGCGAATGTAATCGCAGCACGGCGGTTTCACCACCACAGCGCATCGCCGGTCTCGGCTGCCGCGGCCGGATCAGGCGCGGCCTGGTCGAGCGAGCGATCGAGCGCCGTCAGGATGCGCCGCTTGGTGGTCTCGAACAGCGGCGAATTGCGGTCGCGCGGCCGCGACAGGCTGATGT
>JBDTCP010000165.1:0-4020 GCA_039923555.1 Nitrobacter sp. | reverse complement strand
GGGGGCGCCATCTGGCGCTTCAGCAATCCCGGCAATCGGGCGTTTTTTATCGCAAATCCCGACATTTATAGTCCATGTTTCGGCGGCTATGATCCAGTGGATATTGCGCGGGGCGTGACCTTCGCCGGTACCTCGCGACTCTGGCTGATTGTTGGCCAGCGGCTTTACCTGTTTGGTCATGAGGATAGCCGCGCGGCCTTCGCTGCGAATCCGGTGCATTATCTGCTTGAGGCGACGCGTCGCTGGGCTGTGTTGAAGGAAACTCTGGCACGCTAGATTCTGATCAAATCTAGCCTTACCCTTTTGATTGAGCATGATCTGATCCGAAAACCGGTTTCCACTTTTCGGGATCATGCTCCCTAGCGGCCGTTCAGCTTGCAGTCCGCGTCAAGGCGCAGCTGTGGGGTCGCCCCAGGCGATAAACTCCGGCACCAGAAATCCCTCGCGCGATTCGCCGAAACGTAAGGCGGCGCCCCGTTCGTCCGTGACCTTGCCGCCGGCGGCGGCGACCAGAGCGTGACCTGCCGCGACGTCCCATTCGCCGGTTGGAGCAAGGCGGGGATAGATGTCGGCGCCGCCCTCTGCGATCCGGCAGAACTTGACCGCAGAACCGAGCGGTTTGCGAACCGCGCCCGGCCGGTTGTCGATGAAGGCGTCCGACCGGCTGTCGCCGTGTGAACGACTGACAGCGGCAATCCATGGAGAGCCGTGGCTGGGAAACCGTCGGGTCCTGATTGGCTCCGCGGTGCCGACGCTTGCGTCCGGGGCGACCGTGAGACGCTGGGCGCCGTGGCCGACAAGGCCTCGCCAGATCGAGCCGAGCGCAGGCGCACCGACGATGCCGAACAACGGCACCCCGTCTGTCACGATCGCCAGGTTTATGGTGAATTCGTCGCGACCGGCGATGAATTCCTTGGTGCCATCCAGCGGATCGATCACGAAGAAGCTGCCGGCATAAGGCGGAGTCGCCAGATGCACGCGCTCCTCCGACAGGACCGGGATATCGGGGCAGAGCCGCGCGAGTCCTTCCGCGATGATTCGATCAGAGGCGAGATCCGCCTCGGTTACCGGAGATCCGTCGATTTTGCCGCCAATCATCATGCGATTGCGATTGACGGAGAGGATGGCGGTGCCGGCTTTCGCGACCAGCGCCGTCAGAGGATCCATCAGTGCCGCAGCGGATTGAGCGTCGATCACCGGCACGTTAGAAACTTCCTTGCGGATCGCCGGACGATGGTCGGGATCGCCTTGTGGTGGCAGCATAGGCTCCAGCGGTGTATCAAGCCACGAAGATCTCTTGATTCGCCGTGTCCGCGCGCCGCGGATTTGCTGAAACAGATCCCAGGAACAGGTCTTATGTCTGGCACATCGTCTCCCGGTCCCGGTCCCGCTCCCGACGCGCTCGAACTCGCTGCCTTGCTCTGTTCGCGCGTGTGTCACGACCTCATTAGCCCGGTTGGCGCAATCGTCAACGGGCTTGAGGTATTGGACGACGATCCGAAGCCCGACGATCGCGAATTTGCCCTCGATCTGATCCGCAAAAGCGCCAGGACCGCCTCGGCGCGGCTGCAGTTCTGCCGTCTTGCATTCGGTGCCGCGGGCTCGGCCGGCGCGCAGATCGATCTTGGCGATGCGCAAAACATGGCAAAAGGCCATTTTGAGGATGGCAAGATCACCATCGCATGGAATTTGCCGCGCCTGCTGCTGCCGAAGAACAGGGTCAAGCTGCTTCTCAACATGCTGGTGATAGCGCAGCAGACGATCCCGCGCGGTGGTGTGCTGACGGTCGATTCAGTTGGCGAAGGTGATGCGATGGGCTTTCAGGTCACCGCCGCCGGGCTGAACGCCCGTGTGTCGCAGAACACCGCCGATCTTCTGTCGGCCGGCTCCGTCGGCACCGTCGATGCGCATGCGGTTCAGCCCTATTACACCCGTCTGCTTGCTGAAGCCTGCGGTCTCAGCGTCTCGCTCGTGGCCGATGGCGAGAAGGTGGTTGTGGCTGCCCGTTGAACTGGGCGTCAGCAAACACGGTTAACGAATGGTTTCCCGAGTGTGCGTGGGATCCGCATCCATGATCCTGTCTATTTGTTGGGCGCGTTCCCTTCGTTTGATCAAGTCCCATTAAAAGCCTGCATTGACACCTGCCAAACTCCGAGAAGGCACGAAGAACCCGCGCTGGCGCTTCGAACGTCGGTACATGAGGAATGATCTTCTCCGCCGTCTTATTCACTCTTAGAGCGCGTTCTTTTCCGTTTGCTCAACCAATATTAAATGCTTTGCGTTGACACTGGCCCCTCCCCGGAAAGGCGCGAAGAACTCGCGCCGGGGTTTCGAAGGCCAGAAAACCATGGATGATCTTCTCCGCGAATTCCTGACCGAGACCAACGAGAGCCTGGACACCGTTGACAATCAGCTCATCCGTTTCGAGCAGGATCCGAACAACGCGAAGATATTGGATAATATCTTTCGGCTGGTCCACACCATCAAGGGCACGTGCGGCTTTCTAGGCCTTCCGAGGCTCGAAGCACTCGCCCATGCGGCCGAAACGCTGATGGGTAAATTTCGCGACGGCATGCCGGTGACCGGCGAAGCCGTAACGCTTATTCTCTCCACCATCGACCGAATCAAAGACATCCTGGGTCAGCTCGAGGCGACCGAAGCCGAACCCGAAGGGTCCGATCCGGACCTGATCGAGACGCTGCATCATATGGCCGAGCACGGTGCGTCCGTGTCTGCTCCCGAGCCGGAGCCCGCCGCTGCTGAGCCAGCGCAGGAAACGGGGACGCTTATCCATCAGGTGCTGGAACGGCCGCTGCGCCCCGGTGAAGTTTCCCTCGATGACCTCGAGCGCGCGTTCCGCGAGACGGAGGCCGAAGCTGTCGCGCCCGCTCCACAACCGGTGCCCGAGGCACCCGCGCCGGCCATTGCTCCGAAGGCCATTGCTCCGAAGGCCGTTGCTCCGAAGGCCGTCGCCAAAGCCGCGCCGAAGAAGTCCGCTATTGAGGTGGAGACACCGGAGGGCGACCGGGTCGCCAACCAGTCGATCCGCGTCAATGTCGATACACTCGAGCACCTGATGACGATGGTGTCCGAGCTCGTGCTGACGCGCAACCAGTTGCTCGAAATCAGCCGGCGGCACGAAGACAACGAATTCAAGGTGCCGCTACAGCGGCTATCCAACGTCACCGCAGAGCTGCAGGAAGGCGTC
Source organism: Nitrobacter sp. (assembly GCA_039923555.1). Classification (GTDB taxonomy): domain Bacteria; phylum Pseudomonadota; class Alphaproteobacteria; order Rhizobiales; family Xanthobacteraceae; genus Nitrobacter. Next base: position 812 of record JBDTCP010000165.1, on the reverse strand, counting down.
ATGAAGACGCGCATGCAGCCGATCGGCAATGCTTGGCAGAAGCTGCCGCGTATCATACGCGATCTGTCCAGTGACCTCGGCAAGCAGATCGAACTCGAGATGCACGGCGCCGATACAGAACTCGACCGTCAGGTTCTCGATCTGATCAAGGATCCGCTGACGCATATGGTTCGGAATTCCGCCGATCACGGTCTGGAAACGCCGGCAGAGCGCGTCAAGGCCGGCAAGCCGGAACAGGGCACCATCCGTCTTTCGGCCTATCACGAGGGCGGCCACATCATCATCTGCATCGCGGACAACGGCCGCGGTCTCAACACCGAGCGCATCAAGGCCAAGGCAATCCAGAGCGGGATTGCGACCGAGGCCGAACTCGAGAAGATGTCCGAGGCGCAGATCCACAAGTTCATCTTCGCTCCGGGATTCTCGACGGCGGCGACAGTGACCAGCGTTTCCGGACGCGGCGTCGGCATGGACGTGGTGCGCACCAACATCGATCAGATCGGCGGCACCATCGACATCAAGTCGGTGAGCGGCGAGGGATCAAGTGTCACCATCAAGATTCCGCTGACGCTGGCGATCGTTTCGGCGCTGATCGTCGAAGCCGCGGGCGACCGTTTCGCGATTCCCCAGCTCTCTGTGGTCGAGCTGGTGCGCGCGCGCGCCAATTCGGAGCACCGTATCGAGCGCATCAAGGAGACGCCGGTACTGCGGCTGCGCAACAAGCTCTTGCCGCTGATGCACTTGAAGAAGCTTCTGAAGATCGACGATGGCACGTCCAGCGATCCGGAGAACGGCTTCATTGTGGTGACGCA
>JBDTCP010000164.1:0-2870 GCA_039923555.1 Nitrobacter sp. | reverse complement strand
AGCACAACGGTGCGGTGAACGACCGAATCAGATTGTCCGAAACCGTGGCGCCAGCCGCAACGGCCACGTCATGAGGCCGTATAGCCAATCGACGTCCGTTTTGCCAAGCAAAACGCCTGCCCCGGAGAGGCGCATGGTCTGGAAAAAGCCGGACCGGCGGGATGCGCCGCGACGGACGTTTCGGGCTAGGACCGCCGTCGTCAAATGGGAGCACCCGTGTCGTCCGGCGCCTGTCAGGTCTGATCTAATCCATACAGTGTGTGCAGGGTGCGTACCGCGAGTTCAGTATAGGCGGTGTCGATCAGCAGCGAGAACTTGATCTCGGAGGTGGTGATGGCGCGGATGTTGATGCTCTTGTCCGACAACGCCTTGAACGCCTGCGCCGCGACGCCGGCATGGCTGCGCATGCCCGATCCGATTACCGAGATCTTCGCGACATCGGTAGCGCTGTCGAGACGCGCATAGCCGATCGTGTCCCTGGCGCGGGTAATGGTCTCCTTGGCGCGGGCATAGTCGACGGCCGGCACCGTGAACGTCAGGTCGGTGGTCTTGCCGTCTTCGGAGACGTTCTGCACGATCATGTCGACGTTGATATTGGCCTCGGCAAGCGGGACGAAGATCGAGGCGGCGACGCCGGGCTTGTCCTCGATCTGGCGCACCGAGATCTGGGCCTCGTCCTTGGTGAAGGCGATGCCGGTGACGACGTGGCTTTCCATGATTTCCTCCTCGCTGCAAATCAGCGTACCCGGCGGCGTGCCATGGGGGTCGATATCTTCGGGCTTGTCAAAACTGGAGCGGACGAAAATCGGCATGTTCTGGGTCATGCCGAGTTCCACCGAACGGACCTGCAGGACCTTGGCGCCCTGCGACGCCAATTCCAGCATGTCCTCGAATGCGATCTTGTCGAGCCGGCGGGCTTTTGGCACCACGCGCGGATCGGTGGTGTAGACGCCGTCGACGTCGGTATAGATGTCGCAGCGGTCGGCGCGGACGGCAGCGGCGATCGCCACCGCCGATGTATCGGAGCCGCCCCGGCCGAGCGTGGTGATCCGGCCAGTCTGCGGATTGATGCCCTGGAAGCCGGCGATCACGGCGACCTCCTTGCGCTCCTTGAAGCGGCTGATGAGTTCACCGCCGTCGATCTCGAGGATGCGCGCCGAGGCGTGGACGTCGCTGGTCCGAATCGGGATTTGCCAGCCCTGCCAGGAGCGCGCCTGAATGCCGAGCGCCTGGAGCGCGATGGCCAGCAGCCCCGAGGTGATCTGTTCGCCGGAGGCCACCACGGCGTCGTATTCGCGCGCGTCGTGCATCGGCGAGGCGTCGCTGCACCACGACACCAGCTCGTTGGTCTTGCCCGACATCGCCGATACCACCACCGCGACATCGTGGCCGGCATCGACCTCGCGTTTGACATGCCGCGCGACGTTGCGGATGCGGTCGAGATTGGCGACGGACGTGCCGCCGAATTTCATCACAAGCCGGCTCATGACGGATAGTGCATTTCCCAAGAGTAACTAAATAGAACGAGTAACTCGATAGAATACCGTGCGAAAAGCGGGGCGCGCGGGCCAAAAGGCGCGTATACATACCGGCGCGGTTGCGGGCAGGCAACCCGGCTTTCGGCCATTCCGGTGATGGCCGCATGATCCAGGAAAGGCACGAGAAGGCAGGCCGATGGGGCGTTATATCGACGATATTCTGCAACCGGGCGAAAAGGTGTTGTATTCAACCAACGTGCACTGGATTTTCTATCTACCGGCCATCGGCGCCTGGATCGTAGCGGTCGCCTTCCTCCTGGTATCGCGGATGTTCGTAACCGAGACGCCGATGCTGTTGTGCCTGTCGCTGGCGGTCATTTCGGCGCTCGTGGCATTGTACTGGATGCTGGGGGCGTGGTTTTACCGCTGGACCACCGAGACCGATGTGACCAATTTGCGGGTCGTACACAAGACCGGCTTCATCAAGCGGCAGACCTTCGAGATGAGTCTGGACAAGGTCGAGAGCGTGGACGTCAATCAGAGCATTTTGGGACGCATCTTGAATTATGGTGACGTGACGATTCGCGGTGTGGGCGAGGGGGCTGAGAGAATCAAAACCATCGCCTCGCCGCTGGCGTTCCGCAGTCACATCACGGCGCGATAGGAGCCGCGCACAGCCATGGCCATACAAGTCAATCCTTCCGCGAATTTTCCACCCGCTCCGGGATCGACGGTCGATCCCGCCGAGATCGCGAAATTCTCGAAACTGTCGCAGGAGTGGTGGGATCCCAACGGCAAGATGGCGCCGTTGCACAAGATCAATCCGCTGCGGCTTCAGTTCATCCGCGATGCCGCCTGCCGCAAGTTCGAGCGCAGCGCCCGCAGCCTGAACTGCCTGTCGGACCTGAGGCTGCTCGATATCGGCTGCGGCGCGGGCCTGTTGTGCGAGCCGTTCACGCGGCTCGGCGCGCAGGTGATCGGCGTTGACCCGTCCGCGACCAACATCGCCGCGGCGAAACTGCACGCCGACAAAGCCCATCTGTCGATCGACTATCGCTGCACCACCGTGGAAGACATGGATGTGCGCGAGCGCTTCGACATCATCCTGGCGATGGAGGTGGTGGAGCATGTCGCCGATGTCGGCCTGTTCCTCGACCGCTGCGCTGCGATGCTGAAACCGGGCGGCATGATGGTGGCCTCCACCCTCAACCGCAACTGGAAGAGCTTTGCGCTCGGCATCGTTGCGGCGGAATACGTGCTGCGCTGGCTGCCGCGCGGCACCCATCAGTGGGACAAGTTCGTCACTCCCGATGAACTCGCGCGTCACCTCGAGCGCAACAGGCTCGGCATCACCGAGCAATCCGGCGTTGTCTACAGCCCGTTCGCGGACAA
>JBDTCP010000163.1:0-7662 GCA_039923555.1 Nitrobacter sp. | reverse complement strand
GCCTTCTCGGGCTCCAGCCTAACGAATTCGATGTGCTTCAAGCGCACATTGGATTTGGCTGTCAGAACCACCGCCGCCGCCCGGGTCAATCCCGACAGCCGCGTCAATGCTTCGCCCAGCGCAGCCTCGACCGATTGCGCCTTACCCACCGATGAAAGCTGAGTCTGGATCGACTGCCGCTCCGGCTCGGTCAGGTCGCCGACCTGCATCAGAGCATCGACGAAGAACCGCAGGCCCAACTCGGTCGGCAAGCGTCCGGCCGAGGTGTGCGGCGCATAAATCAGCCCAAGCTGCTCCAGGTCCGACATGACATTGCGGACCGAAGCCGGCGAGAGCGGCATGGTGATCAGGCGGGAAATGTTGCGCGAGCCTACGGGCTCACCAGTCGCGAGATAGCTCTCGACGATCTGACGAAAAATGTCGCGCGATCGCTCGTTCAACTGGGCAAGCCCGGCATTCGGTGCAATCAGACCAAGCGGATCGTGATGGGCCAACAAGATCTCCTGCATACTGGTTACGCCTGACAACCGGGTCTAATCTGTCTCTCCGGCGCATCGGTTACAAGCAGGCTTTGCGGCAATCGCTGTTCTGGCCCTTGCCGGTGCGGCTTCCCACCCCTAAAAGCACCGCCAGACGACGATTTTCATGACATAGCTGGAGGATTTCCCATGCGGCCTAGCCGCCGTGCACCGGATGAACTGCGCGCCGTGTCGCTGGAACGTGGCGTCGTCAAGTATGCCGAGGGTTCCTGCATGGTGAAATTCGGCGATACCCACGTGCTGGTGACCGCGACCCTTGAAGAACGGCTGCCGCCGTGGCTCAAGGGCCAGGGTCGCGGCTGGGTCACGGCCGAATACGGAATGCTGCCGCGCGCCACGCTGGAGCGGACCCGCCGCGAGGCCTCCGCCGGCAAGCAGGGCGGCCGGACCGTCGAAATCCAGCGCCTGATCGGCCGCTCGTTGCGCGCCGCAGTCGACCTCGAAGCGCTCGGCGAGCGCCATATCACGGTTGATTGCGATGTCATTCAGGCCGATGGCGGCACGCGCACCGCGTCCATCACCGGCGCGTGGGTCGCGCTGGCCGACTGCATCGGCTGGATGAAGGCCCGCAACATGATCAAGACCAGCGTGCTCCGTGACAACGTCGCGGCGATCTCATGCGGTATCTACAACGGAACCCCCGTGCTCGATCTGGACTATGCGGAGGATTCAGAGGCCGACACAGACGCCAATTTCGTCATGACCGGCGACGGACGCATCATCGAAGTGCAGGGAACCGCCGAGAAGACGCCATTTTCGCAGGATGAATTTCTCGCGCTGATGGCGCTCGCGAAAAAAGGCGTCGCGCGGCTGGTGGATTTGCAGAAAATGGCGGTGACGTGATTCGCAAGATGCTGTCATGCCCGGCCCTCAGCCGGGTATCCACGCTTTGCTTTTTGAACACGTCTTGCTTTCTGGATAAGACGTGGATGGCCGGGACGAGCCCGGTCACGACGGGTTATAAAAGTCCATGACTCAGCATCGTCGAATCACCGGCAAGCTCGTGATCGCCACCCACAATCCCGGCAAGCTCGCCGAGATGCGCGAGTTGCTCGCGCCATATGGTATCGAAGCGGTCTCCGCAGGCGAACTCGATCTCGACGAACCCGAGGAGACCGGCGACAATTTCTGCGCCAACGCGCGGATCAAGGCCTTCGCCGCAGCCCGGAGCGCGAAGCTTCCCGCCTTTGCCGATGATTCCGGTCTGGTCGTCGATGCGCTCGATGGCGCACCCGGCATCTACTCCGCGCGCTGGGCCGGCAAACCTGAGGATTTCACTGCTGCGATGGCGCAGATCGAAAGGCTACTGCAGGAGCGCGGCGCGACGACCGCGGAGAAACGCAAGGCTCACTTCGTCTCGGCGCTGTGCGTCGCATGGCCGGACGATCATCTCGAGGAAGTCGAAGCGCGTGTGGATGGCATACTGGTTTGGCCGCCGCGGGGCACTGCCGGATTTGGCTACGATCCGGCGTTCCTGCCGGACGGGCACACCCGTACATTCGGCGAAATGACTAGCGTCGAAAAGCACGGCCTTCCACCTCGCGGCCTTGGCCTGTCGCACCGCGCCCGGGCGTTCGTGAAGCTGGCGGAGATATGCCTTGACCCGCGCTGATCCCCATCCCGCGTTCGGCGTCTACGTGCACTGGCCTTTTTGCCTGTCGAAATGCCCCTATTGCGATTTCAACAGCCATGTGCGGCACGCGCCGATCGATGAAGAGCGTTTTGTACGCGCATTTGTGCGCGAGATCGAAACGACGGCCGTACGCACATCCGGTCGCGAAGTGTCCTCGATTTTCCTCGGCGGTGGCACGCCGTCATTGATGCAGCCGCAGACCGTCGGGGCCATCCTTGACGCGATCGGAAAATACTGGCGCGTCGCCGATAACGCCGAGGTCACGCTGGAGGCCAATCCGACCAGCGTCGAGGCCACGCGGTTCCGCGGCTATCGCGCGGCGGGCGTCAATCGGGTCTCGCTCGGCGTGCAGGCGTTGGACGATGCTTCGCTGAAAGCGCTTGGACGCCTGCACACCGCGCGCGAAGCGCTGGATGCAGTCGCGATCGCGCGCGCGGCCTTCGATCGCTATTCCTTCGATCTGATCTACGCGCGCCCCGATCAGACGCCGGCGATGTGGGCCGAGGAGCTTAAGCTTGCGATCTCGGAGGCCGCCGAACATCTGTCGCTCTACCAATTGACTATCGAGGAAGGCACGCCGTTTTTCGGCCTGCACACGGCCGGCAAGCTCAAGACACCCGATGAGGCAACCGCCCGCGAATTGTACGACATCACGCAGGACGTTTGCGCGCGTCATGGCCTGCCCGCCTACGAGATTTCGAACCACGCGCGGCCCGGCGCTGAATGCAAACACAATCTGGTGTATTGGCGCGGTCAGGAATATGCAGGCATCGGCCCCGGCGCGCACGGACGGCTCGACATTGATGGTATCCGGCACGCGATCGCCACCGAGAAGCGTCCGGAAGCCTGGCTCATGCGGGTCGAGGCGAGCGGCGACGGGATCGTCACCGACGATCTCCTGAACAGCGAAGAGCGTGCGGACGAATTCCTTTTGATGGGGCTGCGACTGAGCGAGGGCATCGATCCGCAACGATATACCGCCTTGTCGGGTCGCGCGCTTGATCCGGGCCGAATCGCCATCCTGCGTGAGGAAGGCGCGATCACAATCAGCCCTGATGGCCGCTTGCGCGTCACGCAGGATGGCTTTCCCGTCCTTGACGCCGTGGTGGCCGATCTCGCCGCTTGATTTAAGCCACCCAGAAGCCACAACGCGAAGACCGGATTGCTTTCGTCGTTGTCGGAACGAATGCTTCGCGTCGCCCTTCAGCTCCTCGCAATGACGGGATTACGCTCCAAAATTCTTTGGCGATCCCGCGACTGGCTGGCCACCGCCGGACGCGACACGCATGACGGCGAGGCCCCGCTGGTTGGTGCCGTCGGAACGAAATCGAAACAACCCGTCGATGCCGGCGAAGCCCGACGGATTGGTCAGCGTCTCCGGCGCGAAGCGCTGCGGACCTTGAGTTCGTGCGAGGGCCGCGACCAGCGCGACGGCGTCATAGGCGAGCGTCGCCGTACGCACCGGCTCGCCGCCGAACTTCGTGCGGTAGCGGCCTGCGAAGCTGCGGAAGCCGGATGGGTCGGGCGCAGCATAAAAACCACCTTGCAGCGCCGCACTGGCGAACACGCGCGGATTGTCCCACAGGCCCGTACCGAGAAGCTGGACATTGCGCAGATTCGCACCCGCCGCCGTGAGCGCGTCGGCGACCGAGACCACCGCATCGCCGTCGTCGGCAAGGAACAGCGCATCCGCAGAGCGAAGCGACTGCGCCACATTCCGCGCCGCACCGGAACGGTCGGATCCATATTTCTCAAATGCGACGATGCGCCCGCCCTGGCGGGCGACCGTCTGCTTGAAGGCGGCCTCGACGACATTGCCATAGGCATTTTCGGGCACCATCGCGGCAAACGAGCGCTTTCCGATGCTCACGGCATATTCGACGATCCGGTTGACGTCTGATTCGGGGAGAAAGCTCAGAAGATAGACGCCCCTGCCCGCAACGGTTGAATCGGTTGAAAAGGCGATCACTGACGTTCCGCGCGTCCGGGCCACCTGAGCGGTCGCCGGAACGGATGTTGCGAACAGCGGCCCGAGAATGATTTCGGCGCCTTCATCGAGCGCCTGTTGCGCGCCCTGCTGCGCGCCTTGCGCCGATCCGGCGTCATCCTTGATCAGCAATTGGACGTTCGGATTTTGAAATTCCGACAGCGCCATCTCGCCCGCATTCTTCATCGACTGCGCCGCAGTACCCGCATTGCCTGCGGCCGACAACGGGAGAATTAGCCCGACCTTGACCTGGCCTGTTCCGACCGCCACCGGTTGCTGGGGTGACCCTGACGTCGCCGGCTGCGAGCCTTGATTGGAAAAATTGTTGGTGAGCGTTTGCTGGACACCTGAGCAGGCACCGAGCAACGGCGCGCCGATGACAAAACCCAACGCCGCTCGTCGGGTCGCGCCCGGACGTTCAGGTTTCGGTTTGAACGGGTCCGCCATTATTTTCCTTACCATAGACCAATCCGGACGTAGCCCGCCGACCGACAAGGCGGAGGGAATCAGGCATATTGTCGACGAATACTAAACCACACAAAACGAATGTGTCCGCCTTGACTTTAGCACCGTCCCCCATCCTGGGGAGTTCCGGAACCAGCCGGCGTGGCGCGGTAAAAATACGTAAGATAGGGTCCCCTTTTGCGCAATTCCCCTGAGCCATTCCAGCTTTGACGGAATCAAAACCGGCTCCAGCCTTTTGTTTGACGCGTTTTCTTGACGCGAATCGGTACCCACTTCGCTCGAAAACGCTATAGAGTGTCGCGGTATGCGCGCAAAACTTACCTCTCGGAAACCGGATACCGATCCTTCTGCCATCCGAACCTTTTCCATCGCAGGCCATGTGCTGGTTGCTCCCAAAACCGCGCCGGGTCTTTATCTGGTCGCCACGCCGATCGGGAATCTCGGCGACATCACCTTGCGCGCGTTGGAGACGCTGGCCGGCGTCGACATCATCGCCTGCGAGGACACCCGCATCACCCGTCGCCTGACCGAACGCTTTTCGATCTCAGGAGTGCTCAAGCCCTACCACGAACACAATGCTGCGGCGGCCCGCCCCAAAATCCTGGAGCAATTGGCGCAAGGCGCCTCTGTCGCACTCGTCTCCGATGCCGGAACACCGTTGATTTCCGATCCCGGTTTCAAGCTGGTGCGCGAGGTCTGTGCCGCCGGTCATCAGGTTATTGCCCTGCCGGGACCATCTTCCGTGCTGGCCGCGCTCGCGGTGGCGGCGCTGCCGACGGACCGGTTTTTCTTCGAGGGTTTTTTGCCCTCAAAGGAGATGGCACGCCGGGCACGCCTTGCCGAACTCGCGAGAATCGATGCCACGCTGGTCATGTTCGAGTCCGGCAGTCGCATACAGAACTCTTTGCGGGATCTCGCAGCCATCCTCGGAAATCGCGACGCCGCGATCTGTCGCGAATTGACGAAACTGCACGAGGAGATCCGCCGGGCGACTCTTACGGAGCTCGCGGAAACCGCCGGAACGCTGGAAACGCGCGGCGAGTTTGTGCTGGTCGTCGGGCCACCCCCGGCGGATGCGGGCCTGATGTCATCCAGCGATCTGGACGATCTGCTGCTGGCCTCGCTGAAGGACAGCAGCGTAAAAGACAGTGTTGCCCGCGCAGTCGAACTTTCCGGCCGCTCGCGCCGCGAGGTCTATGCCCGCGCACTTGAACTTGCCGGACAACATCGGGCCGGGGACGACAATGACAGCGGATAAGGAAGACTCCCGGGACGACGCAAGAATAGCGGCGCCCGAGCGTATCGCCGCCTTCCGCACCTGTCTTTCGGCGGAGAGTCGCGCCGCGGCCTATCTGATCGCCAAGGGCTACCGCATTCTGGCCCGCCGGTTTCGCACCCCTCAGGGCGAGATCGATATCGTGGCGCGGCGGCGTCAGCTTCTCGCTTTCGTCGAGGTCAAGGCCCGCCGTAGCCTCGACGAAGCCGCTTACGCCGTCACGCCGCGGCAGCAACAACGGATCATCGGCGCCGCCCAGGCCTGGCTGATGACGCATCCCGAGCATGCAGCTTTCGATCTTCGTTTCGACGCAATGTTGATTGCGCCGCGACGTTTGCCGCGCCATCTGCTAGGTGCATTCGACGCCAGCACATAGCCCGAAGCGCTCAGGTGCATTCGACTGAGATCAACCCGGACAGGCAAGATGAAATTGAAAGTCGCCGTTCAGATGGACCCCATCGCGCGCATCAATGTTCGCGGCGATTCGACGTTTGCGCTTCTGCTGGAGGCCCAAAGACGCGGCCACGCGGTCTCGTATTACACCCCGGACAAATTATCCTTGCGGGGCAAGGACGTGGTCGCGCCGGTTCAGCCGCTGACCGTGCGGGACCAGGATGGCGATCATTTTGCGCTCGGCGATGCAACGCGCACGTATCTGGAATCGTTTGACGTGGTTTTGTTGCGGCAAGACCCACCATTCGATCTGGCCTACATCACGACGACTCACTTGCTCGAGCGCATTCATCCGAAGACGCTGGTGGTCAACCACCCGGCCAGTGTGCGCGACGCGCCAGAAAAGCTGTTCGTGATGGATTTTCCCGAACTGATGCCGCCGACACTGATTTCGCGTGACCTCGACGAGATCAATTCATTTCGTGCCGAGCACGGCGCGGTCGTGATGAAGCCGCTGCATGGTCACGGCGGAGCCGCGGTCTTTCGCGTGACGCCGCAGGACATGAACTTCGGATCTCTGTTCGACATGTTCTCGGTGACGTTTCGCGAGCCCTGGGTGATCCAGCGTTTCCTGCCCGAAGTGAAACATGGGGACAAACGCATCATCCTTGTCGACGGCGAGTTCGCCGGTGCCGTCAATCGCGTGCCCGCTGCGGATGATCTGCGCTCCAATATGGTCCGCGGTGGCGCAGCGCAGGCGACCGATCTAACATCCCGCGAGCGCGAGATCTGTGAGCGCATCGGTCCGACATTGCGCGAGCGCGGGCTGTTGTTTGTCGGCATCGATGTCATCGACGGTAATCTCACCGAGATCAACGTCACTTCGCCTACGGGCATTCGGGCGATTGCCGCCTTTGGAGGTCCGGACGTCGCAGCGAAAATCTGGGACCGGATCGAGGCGAAACGTTCGTAGCGTTTGCAGCAGATGAAATCCCGAGAGCCCGTTCCCTTAATGTTCTTGTACTCGGGAGAGTTGTAAGCTAGTTTCGCTACGGCAGAGGGGGCGGCCATGGTTCAGCGGGTATCCACCGTCGCATTTGAGGGCATCGAGGCGCGCGCCGTCGACGTGCAGGTGCAGGTTGCGCCGGGTCTGCCCGCTTTCAACATCGTCGGCTTGCCGGACAAGGCCGTTTCCGAGGCGCGCGAACGGGTCCGGGCCGCCCTGATTGCTTCAGGCCTTGTGCTGCCGGCCAGACGAATCACCGTCAACCTCGCTCCGGCGGACCTGCCCAAGGAAGGCAGCCATTACGACCTTCCGATTGCGCTTGGCCTGATGGCGGCGATCGGCGCCATTCCCTCCGACGCCTTG
>JBDTCP010000162.1:0-3735 GCA_039923555.1 Nitrobacter sp. | reverse complement strand
GGCCGCACCGATGACCAGGTCGGCATCCATGATTCCGGCCATCGGCGCCTGAACGATGGGAAATTCGATTCCAAAGAGATCAATGAGTCTACGGTCAGGCCACATGGTCTGCTCATTCGCTAGTTTGCCGGCGCGTTGCCGACCTTCGGATCCGCCTTAGCATACCGCGACGCCGGAGAGCTATGCGACCGGTGCCGGTCTGGCGCCAGCGGTTGAGCCGATCACGGCCACCTCTCGTCCGCTTTGGTACATTTGGCGCGCGCATGTTATGCGATCCCATGCCCGCATCAATCCTCCCATTGATCGAAGCCGCCGCGCACTGGCCTGAACGGGGAGCCCTTGTCGGTCTCGATCTTGGCACCAAGACCATCGGCGTCGCGGTGTCCGATCCCGATCGGCGGCTTGCCACCGGCGTCGAAACGATCGAGCGCAAGACCTTTACAAAAGACGCGGCGCGGCTGCTCGCCCTCGCCGCCGAACGCAATGCGACGGGTTTCATCCTGGGATTGCCGATCAACATGGACGGCAGCGAAGGGCCGCGCGCGCAATCGACCCGCGCCTTCGCCCGCAACTTCGCAAAACTCACTGACCTCGCCATCGGCCTGTGGGACGAACGGCTCTCGACGGTCGCCGTCGAGCGCGAACTGATCGGAATGGACATGAGCCGCGCAAGGCGCGCCAAGGTCATCGACGAACACGCCGCGATCTTCATCCTGCAGGGCGCACTCGACCGGCTCGCGGTGCTGCGGCGGACTGCCGGGACGAACTGAACACACTAGCGGTATTCATCGCATCGGTTCAATGATGGCCGCTACGTTTGGTTCGCAAGCCAGAGCGTCTGCAAGGTCGCCGCGAGATTGTTGAGACCGTGCAGGATCACGGTCAGCCAGATCGAGCCGCTGCGATAGCGCAGGTAACCGAACAGCAGTCCGATCGAGAATATCTCCCCGAAGAAAAACCAGTCGTATTGCAGATGCATCGCGGTCCACATCAGCGACGACAATACGATCGCGCCGACCGGCCGCAGGAACGACTCCGACCACCCGCGATACAGGAAACCGCGCGTCAGGAATTCCTCGGTGATCGGCGCCACCACGCAAATTGAAATGACCAGGAGCCACAACGCGCCCTCGGCCCGCGCCGACCTCAGCACATCCACCATGAAGCTCGCCGAGGACTCGCGTCCCATCGCGTAGGATACGCCCTCCCATCCCATGACGAGCAAGACCATCCCGGCGATGCCAAACAGCAGATACCACCACGAGGTCCAGCGTAGGGCGAGATAGTCAACAAACGGCACCCGCGACAGCCGAATCGCAATCCACAGCGCGAGCAAGGCCGCCGGCAGCCCCATGACCACCGACAGTGCGATCGTCAGGCCGCCGCCGGCCAGTTCCCTGACAGAATCGAAACTGAACGGCGCGCGATCGATGATCAGGAAATAAACGAGGACCGAGAGTTGCCCGACAAACATCGCGGCAAATACCGCGATGCCCCACAGGCTGGTGCCGACGAATTTCCACACCTGCGGCGGGCGTTGCGCAAGAGGCAGCCGGGGCGGGGCCGAAGGACCGGAAAGAATCTCGGGGGAGCTCATCAAAGTTTTTCTACACTGTCATGGCCGGGCATAGCCGTTCGAAGAACGGCGTCGCTTCGCTCGCCTGTGTCCCGGCCGTCCCAAGGCCGGGTATGACGACCTAAACTCCTTTCTGAATCCTTGCCAGCGCTCATGGCAGCGCCCGCTCAAGCAGATCGCGGCTTTGCGCGGCGGACAAATCGGCCGTCCCGTACATGCGTCCGTGGGCGCCGCCGAGCCGGGTCGCCGCAAACAGCGCCGCCTGATCCGGCGCGGTCCGGTTGAGCGCCGCGGCTGCGGCGAGTAGCGCCAGCGTCTCCACGGCCTGCCGCGCCATGCGCTCGCCATCGGAGTGGCGGAAGGTCCTGGCGAGAAATGCCACCGCGTCCGCCGCACCGGGCAGGCCCCTGGTGTCCGCCACAAAGTCTTCGAGCACGGCCGCAGCCGCCTCCGCTTCGCGCGCCAGCGCACGCAGCACGTCGAGGCACATCACGTTGCCGGAGCCTTCCCAGATTGCGTTGACCGGCGCCTCGCGATAGTGCCGCGCCAGAATGCTCTCCTCGACGTAGCCGTTGCCGCCGAGACACTCCATCGCCTCATACAGAAAGCCCGGCGCGCTTTTGCAGGTCCAGTATTTCACTGCCGGTGTCAAAAGCCGCATCCACGCCGTCGCCTTCGTGTCCACCGGGGCTTCATCGAAAGCGCGGCACAGCCGCATCACCAACGCCACCGATGCCTCGACATGTAGTGCCATGTCAGCCAGCACCGCCTGCATCAGCGGCTGATCGACAAGATGCTTCTGGAACACGCTACGATGCCGCGCATGATGCAGCGCGTGCGCGAGCCCCGAGCGCATCAGGCCGACCGAGGCAATGGCGCAGTCCTGCCGCGTCAACTGCACCATCTGGATGATGGTGCGGATACCCTTGCCCTCCTCGCCGAGCCGTTCGGCATAGGCGCCGGTGAATTCCACTTCGGACGACGCGTTGGAGCGGTTGCCGCGCTTGTCCTTCAGCCGCTGGAAATGAATTGCATTGACGGAGCCATCCGGCCGGAAGCGCGGCATGAAGAAGCATGTTAACCCGCCCTCGGCCTGCGCCAGCACCAGGAACGCGTCGCACATCGGCGCCGACATGAACCATTTGTGGCCGGTGATGCGATACCCGTCACCGTCGCGCTCGGCGCGGGTCTGGTTGGCGCGCACATCGGTGCCGCCCTGCTTTTCGGTCATGGCCATGCCGAGAGTCATACCGCGTTTGGTCCACCACGGCACGAACGACGGATCGTACGCGCGGGTCGTGATGAGCGACATCGCCTTCGCCAGCACGTCCGGCTGCACGGCGAGCGCTGCCACCGAAGCGCGTGTCATGGTGATGGGGCAGAGATGTCCGGTCTCCACTTGCGCGGCCATGTAGAATTTAGCCGCGCGAATGACCTCCGCCGCACCGCCTGCGGGTTTGCCGGCTGCGGTCCAGGTGGAATTGTGGATGCCGGCATGGGCGCTGTGCGCCATCAGCTCATGATAGGCCGGATGAAACTCGACCTCGTCGCGCCTGATGCCGCGCGTATCGAACAGCCGCAGCTTGGGCGGATTTTCGTTGGCGAGACGGCCCCGCGCCGCCATCGCCGCCGATCCCCAATACCTGCCGAATTCGGACAACTCGCCAGCCGCAGCCTTCCCGCCGTTCGCAGCCACCGCCTCCGCCAACGGACGGTCCAGCGTGAACAGGTCGACGTCCTCGAACGGCGGCGACTGATTGAACACCTCGTGCGTCTTGAACGCAGGTTGCGTCATGAATCACCTCTGCGGGTGCCGATGCCGTCCGACCGTACGCCGGAACCGCCGTCAGATCACGCGGCGGACGTATCTGCCGACGTGTCAGATGGCGGCCGGTCTCTCTTTCCGTTTACCCTGACCCCGGCTTCGTCGGGGGATAAGTCGCCAGAGCGGTATTCGGCCTTGCTCCACGGGGGAACTCTGCCTATAGCTCTGGCTTTAATGACATCGTCACCGAAATCGAGCTTTGTCCTTGGACACCGGCATTTGCTGGGCATCGAGGGCCTTTCCGCTGCCGACATTACCGGCCTCCTCGACCTTTCCGAAGAATACGTTGAACTGAACCGCCAGATCGACAAGAAGCGCACCTCATTGCGCGGGC
>JBDTCP010000161.1:0-6015 GCA_039923555.1 Nitrobacter sp. | reverse complement strand
TGCAGCGCGGCGAAGTGTCCGCGCCGCTGCAGCCAGGCCAGCAGGATCAGGCTCGGCAGCGCCACCAGCATGCAGATCACGAAGAATAGCGGCCATCCCGTCGCCTCGGCGACGAACCCGGCACTGGTGGACAGATAGGTTCGGCCGACTGCGGCCAGCGCCGTGAGCAGGGCATATTGAGTGGCGGTGTGCAGCGGATTGCGGCACAGCGCCGAGAGATAAGCGACGAAGATCACCGTGCCGATGGCGCTGGTGAAATTCTCCGCGGTAATCGCGAACGCCAGCGCCCACTGGTTGACGCCAACCAGCGCCAGCCAGGAGAACGACAGGTTGGCCACCGCCTGCAAAACGCCGCCAATCCACAGGCTCGCCGCCAGCGAATAACGCCGTGCCACGAAGCCGCCCGCGAAACCGCCGATCAGGGTGGCGGCGAGACCGACGCCCTTGACGATCGCCGCGTAGTCGTTGCGGGTGAAGCCGAGGTCGATGACGAACGGCGCGGTCATGGTGCCGGAAAACGCGTCGGTGAATTTGAACAGCACGATAAAGGCCAGCGCCGCGAGGGCGTCTTTCCTTGCGAGAAACTCGGAGAATGCACCGGTTGCCGCATTCATGACGCGCGCAAGATTGCTCTCGGTCCGCGTGGCTTCCTCGGCCCGTACCGATTGTTCGGGTTCGGTGGCCGCCAGCGCGGTGACGGTGCCGATCAAAACCATCACCGCCATGCTGACATAGCCCCACGTCCAGGCCGAGGCGCGGACCAGGCCGGTCCCTTCGAACGCGCTTACAAGGAAGAGCGCGCCGGCGGTCGAGACCAGCATGCCGACGCGATAGGCGGCGACATAACCCGCCATGCCCGCGGCCTGTTCGGGTTCCGGCAGACTCTCGACGCGAAAGGCATCGACCACGATGTCCTGCGTCGCTGATGTCGCCGCCACGAGCAGCGCGCCGAGCGCGACGAACCACGGTGCCTTCAATGGGTCCATCGAGGCCAGCAGCAGGATCGCCGCGATCAGCAGCAGTTGTGAAAACACGAGCCAGCCGCGGCGGCGGCCGAACCGCCGCGTCAGCAGCGGGATGTGCAAGGCATCGACCAGCGGCGCCCACAGGAACTTAAGCGTGTAGGGCGTGCCGACGAGCACGAACAGGCCGATGGTTCGCAGGTCGATGCCGGATTCCTTCATCCAGATCTGTAGCGTCGAGCCCGACAGCGCCAGCGGCAGGCCGGACGAGAAGCCGAGCAGCATCACGATGAGAACACGCGGTTGCAGATAGACCGCGATGCTCTCGCGCCACGACGCGCGGGGCCGCGTGGTGGGGGCATTCGGCGAAGAGGCGGCGTCCGGTGCGGTCATGCCGCAGTGCTAGCAGATTCGGCGTCCCTCCCCTCTCTCCTTGTGGGAGAGGGTAACAAGAATGAGCGAAGCGAGTTCGAGCCGGGTGAGAGGTGCGGCAACGCGCGAACGCCTACTCGCCCGCCTGTATTTTGCGGGCAAGTTGCGGAGGAAACAACTCCGGTTCGTTGGGTTTGACGATCCGCGGCGTCTCCGCGGCCGCCTCGTCCTTGCTGAAATCGAGTCCCTCGATTTTTGCCGCACGTTTGCCGATCTTGTTGACGGAGATCAGGACCTGCCGGACGTCCTCGCTGACCTGATCGAAATGGCTGCCGAGCTTGCTGACCCGGTCGCGCAGGCGCTCGACGTCATCCATCATGTTCATGACCTCGGTCCGCACCTGGTCTGCGGCATCGCGCATCCGCGCGTCTTTCAGGATCTGCTGCATCACCTGAATTGCCAGCATCAAGAGCGACGGCGACACCAGCACAATCCGGGCGCGATAGGCCTTCTGGATCACGTCGTCGAAACTGTCGTGGATCTCGGCATAGACCGATTCCGAAGGCACGAACATCAGCGCGGTATCCTGAGTCTCGCCGGGGATCAGATATTTGCTGGCGATGTCGGTGACATGTTTCATGACGTCAACACGCAGCCGCTGGGTTGCGAATTTCTTCTCATCGTCGCTGCGGGCGTCGTGCAGCGCCGTCAGGGCTTCCAGCGGGAATTTCGCATCGATACAGAGTGGCCGCTGATCCGGCAGGAACACCACGCAGTCCGGCCGCTTGCCGGTAGAAAGCGTGAACTGGAATTCGTAAGTGCCTTTCGGCATGCCGTCCTGAACGATCGCCTCCATCCGCGCCTGTCCGAATGCGCCGCGCGACTGCTTGTTGGCGAGTACATCGCGCAGCGTCGTCACCTGCGTGGTCAGGTCGGTCAAGTTCTTGTGCGCGCTGTCGATGATCCCGAGCCGTTCGTGCAGCACGCGCAGGCTGTCCATGGTGTTGCGCGTGGTCTGCTCCATGGACTGGCCGACGCGATGGGTGACCGAATCGAGCCGCTCGCTGACCGCCCGCGCCATCTCCGCCTGGCGTCCTGCAAGCGCCTGACCCATGGCGTCGACGCGGCCGGTGGCCTCGGACTGCGCGCGCATCATATCGCTGAAACGATCCTCCAACTCGTCGGCGCGGATCGACTGCGCCATCGCCATTTCGGTTCCCCGACGTCCCGACCGCGCGATCACAACGGCGATGATCAGAAGCAGCACGAGCGCCAGCGTGCCGAACGCGATCAGCGCAGCGCTGGTCCGCACGGGCACGTCGCCCAGCATGAAAAGGATGTCGTTCATCAAGCCCTTGTAACCGATTCGGCAGATTTAGCGAACGAAGAGGGAACATTTATGGTTAAGCAAACCTCAATTTTTATGGTTAATGAACACCTAACGACCGAAAATCGCCACGGATTGACCCCGGCAGACCGGCGGATTACATCGCCGGCCATGGCCATTCGCGAAATAATCATTCTACCGGACAAGCAGTTGCGTCTCATTTCCAGCCCGATCGAAAAGGTCACGCCGGAAATCCGCAGGCTTGCCGACGACATGTTCGAGACCATGTACGACGCGCCGGGCATCGGGCTCGCCGGTATTCAGGTCGCGCAGCCCGTCCGCATCATCACCATGGATCTCGCCAAGCGCGACGAGGAAGGAGAGACGAAGCCGCGGCCGCGCGTCTTCATCAATCCGGAAATCCTCTCGGCGTCCGAGGAACTCTCGACCTACGAAGAGGGCTGCCTGTCGATCCCCGAATATTACGAGGAAGTCGAACGGCCGGCGCGGGTGCGGGTTCGCTTCACCGATCTCGACGGCAAAGTTCACGAGGAGGATGCCGAGGGTCTTTACGCCACCTGCATTCAGCACGAGATCGATCATCTCAACGGCGTGCTGTTTGTCGATTACCTCTCGAAGCTCAAGCGCGATCGCGTCCTGAAAAAGTTCACCAAGGCTGCGAAGCTCACCGAGAAATAATCTTCGTAACAGATCGGCTTTATCAATGCCGCTTCGTCTGATCTTCATGGGTACGCCGGATTTCGCGGTGCCGACCTTGCTGCAACTCGCCGCTCACGGCCACGAGATCGCGGCCGTATACACCCGCGAGGCCAGGCCTGCGGGCCGCGGCATGAAGGTGCAACTGAGCCCGGTGGGGCGGGAGGCGCAACGCCTCGGAATTCCCGTGCTGACGCCGAGAACATTGAAAGCGCCTGAGGCGTTGGATGAATTCCGATCGCGTGGCGCCGATGCCGCCGTGGTGGTCGCCTACGGCAGGATCCTGCCGCAGGCGATCCTCGACGCCGTGCCGCTTGGCTGCTTCAACCTGCATGGCTCGCTGCTGCCGCGCTGGCGCGGCGCCGCGCCGATCAACCGCGCCATCATGGCGGGTGACACCGAAAGTGGCGTCATGGTCATGAAGATGGACGCCGGCCTCGATACCGGCGACGTCGCCATGGCCGAGCGGATCGCCGTGACCGATGTGATGACATCGTCCGATCTGCATGACGCGCTGGCGCCGCTGGGCGCCGACCTTATGGTGCGTGCGATGGGCGCATTGTCGCGCGGCGGCCTGCAACTGACCAAGCAGAGCGAGCAGGGCGTCACCTACGCCACGAAAATCGACAAGGCCGAGGCGCGCATCGACTGGAACAGGCCTGCGCGAGAGTTGCTACGGCATATCCACGGCCTGTCGCCGTTTCCGGGGGCATGGTGCGAGATGCCTTTTGACGGCGAGCAGGTGCGCGTGAAGATCTTGCGCTGCGAACTGGCGAAAGGTGCGGGCGAACCGGGCGATCTGCTCGACGATCGGCTGACGATTGCGTGCAAGGACGGCGCGATCCGCGTCCTTGAATTGCAGCGCGCCGGAAAGCCGCCAATGAAGACCGACGCCTTCCTGAACGGTACGCCGCTCAAGCCGCCGCTGCGGCTCGTCTGATGCCCCGCTACAAGATCACCATCGAATATGACGGCGGCCCGTTCTGTGGCTGGCAATATCAGGACAACGGTCCCTCGGTGCAGGGCGCGCTAGAGGCAGCAGTCAAGGCGATCTGCGGCGACGACGTTCGCGTGCATGGCGCCGGCCGCACCGATGCCGGCGTGCATGCGCTGGCGCAGGTCGCACATTGCGATATCGCCAAGCACTTTGCGCCGAACCGGCTGCGTGACGGGCTCAACGCCCATCTGCGACCGCATCCGATCGGCGTGCTCACGGCTGAAATCGTGCCAGAGACGTTCGAGGCGCGGTTCTCCGCGCTCAAGCGGCATTACATCTATCGCATTTCCAATCGCCGCGCGAACCTCGCCATCGATGTTGGCCACGTCTGGCGCGTGCCGCGACCGCTCGACGCGGAAGCAATGCATGTGGCCGCGCAACGGTTGATCGGCAAGCACGACTTCACGACATTTCGCGACACCGAATGTCAGGCGAAATTACCGGAGAAGACGCTCGATCAACTCGACGTCGTCAGGGACGGCGACAATGTCAACGTCGTCACCTCGGCGCGCTCGTTCCTGCACAGCCAGGTGCGCTCGATGGTGGGATCGCTGGTGTGGGTCGGACATGGGCGCTGGAACGCCGACGATCTGTCCAACGCGCTGGCCGAGCGCCGCCGCGAAGCCTGCGGTCCGGTCGCGCCGCCTGACGGATTGTATCTGGTGCGGGTGGATTACTGAGCTCGATGGCGCCCGCACTTGACGGGCGATTGCAACTTTCCGAAGCTCAATCATGGGGCAGCGGCAATTCTACGTCTATATTCTCGCGAGCAGAATTGGCGGGACGCTTTATATCGGCATACCAACGACCTGGTTCGTCGCTGTTACGAGCATCGTGAAAAATTGGCCGATGGTTTCACGAGTCGCTACGACGTTGGCAGGCTAGTGTACTTCGAGTGCTTCGCTGATCCCGAAAATGCCATACGTCGTGAGAAACAATTGAAGAAATGGAATCGCCCTTGGAAAGTTCGGTTGATCGAAACAAACAATCCCAACTGGGCCGATCTTTATCCCGGAATCGCCGGCCAATAGTTTGGGTGTCATGCCCGCGGAGGCGGGCATCCAGTAACCCCTGACGAGCCGCCAATTCATTGAGCGTTCTTGGATACTGGATCGTCCGCCTTCGCGGACGATGACGGATGGGTGGGGTTAAGATGCAATTCTCCTCAGCACATCCCAGAACAGGCTCTCGCCGTCGCGGACATTCGCGGTCCAGTCCTGATGCGCGAGGTCGTTGGCGTCGTCGGTGATGAACTTGAACGCACGCCACGGCAGGCCGTGGCGCTGGCAGACCTGCGCGACCGCGAACAGTTCCATATCGACGATGTCGACCTTGTTCTCGATCAGCCACGGATCGGACGTCGTGACGAAGCTGTCGCCGGTGCCGCAGACGACGCCGGCCTGCCCGGATGACAGCCGATCGAGCTCCGGCGAAAATGGCGTACGGCCGCGCGGCGCCAGCGGCATCGCCATCATGTCGCGCTGGATCACCTCGGACACTTCAAGCAGACCGCTCAGCGATTCGTTGATCCGTCCCGCGGTGCCGTAATTGATGACGAGTGCGGGTCGCAGCGCCAGCACCGCCAGCGTCGTTGCGCTGGCCGCGTTGATCTTGCCGACGCCGGTGTAGATCACCTCGAC